>JBJKQE010000061.1:0-3761 GCA_046705645.1 Ignavibacteriaceae bacterium
TAAAAAGGGAAATAAAATGAAAATATATTTAATGATAATTATAACATCATTGCTTTTAATTCAAGCTTGTAAAAAAGAGAATCCAGTTGAACCACCGACACAAATTGAAGAAGTTTTTTGGGAACCAGTTAATAGTCCTAAAGAAACTATTCGAGAAATAAAAGGTTGTTCAAATGGTTTTCTATTTGCTAACACTCCGAATGGTGTATTAAGATCTACTGATGATGGTAAAAATTGGAGTTACTGTTTAACACAAATGAATATGGACTGGGAAATTGGGATTAGTAATAATGATAGAATTGCAGTTGTTAGTTATGGAAATCTTATAATTTCATCCGATTATGGTAATAACTGGAATGTTAAAAATATACAAACAGATTCGATAGAAATTTTTCCATTCACTTATGATATAGCTTTTGATAAAGAAGAAAGAATATTTATTGCTACAGATTTAGGGGTATTGCGTTCTGCGGATTTAGGAGATACTTGGAGTCTGCTAACAGATGGAATGTTTATAAAAAATATTCGCTCTATTTTAGTTACTAATGATAATAATAAAATTATTGCCGGAGCAAATTCTTCTTTAAATGCTCTATACTATTCGACTAATAAAGGAGATAGTTGGAAAGAGAATACAAATCTAACACATCAAATCATTTTTTCATTAGTTGAAGATTCATCTGGAAATTTATATGCATCTGGTTATGGTGCATTATTTATTTCAAGAGACCAAGGTATAAGTTGGGATACAATTGCAACTGTTAACTCTTATTTCTCTAATGTTTTATTTGCAAATAAAAAAATTTATGTAACAATAGCAGGTGGAAACGTCTTTTATTCTGATGACGGTGGTTTGAATTACAAAGAATTAAACAGTGGATTTAAAGAATCAAAAGGTATTTGTCTATACCAAAATAAGGATGGCTGTCTTTTTGCGGGAACAAATTTCGATGGTGTATATAAAAGTAAAAAATCTATTTACTAAAAAGCCATATAAGCCGTGGTTGAAGGCGACAGCCCGCCAGCGGCGGGTAAACTTTTTCGTTCTTGGCATTTTTAGGGTTTTTAAGTTTATCGTTCCCCGCCAGTTGGCGGGCAAGCTGTGTTTAATTTCTTGCCTGCCTACCGGTAGGTAGGTTCAATGTTGTTCTTCTATGAAAGATTTTTTAATTATAAAAATTACTAATTAAAACGGCATTGTTGTTCTGGGCTGCGCTTTAACCACAAAGCTGTAAGGTAGCTAAATTATGCTAATAATATTGTTAATCTTATTATTAACAACAACCATAAATGCTCAAAGTTTCAATAATGATTTGTTGACAAAGAATAAATCTATTGTAAAACTGAGTATTCAAGAAATATATAATTCGGATACAAGTAAAATAATTGATAGAAATTTTTATACTCGGAATGATTCTATTGAAACATATTTCTACAATAATTTTTATTGGTTCAAGTTAAAACCTGCAACTAGAAAATGGGATGATGACCGGGCAGTTGAACTCTTTGCTTATAGACCTGAGACTAAAAAATGTAATGCTTCAAGGGAAAAGTTACTTTTCATAAAAAAGATATAGATAAAAAAGTATCCATTCTTTTAAGCAGCTTGATTTATAGAGTTCCAATAATCTGCTCTTTTTATTTCTGCATTTTCTAATTTTAATTCTCTTTCAGCTAATCGTTCTTTTACCCTGCCTAAAAGGTAATCTTCCGGCGTAAGGTAATTAAGTGAGGAATGAAGTCTTTTAGTATTATAGAAGCTTACGTAATCTTCAATATAAATCTTAAAATCATCAAAGCTAACCGGTGATTTTATTCTTAAACATTCTTCACTAATAGTTCTATGATAACGTTCAATTTTCCCGTTTGCCGGTGGATAATTGATTGATGTTCTAACATGAGTAAATTCAGCACCTTTAATAAACCGCTTAAATTCCTTCGAGATAAATTGACCTCCGTTATCGGTTATGATTCTCGGCTTAGCTGAAGGATATTTTTCTTTTGCCTTCTGGATTGTAAGCTCGACATCAAATTCATTCATGGTATGCCTTACTTCATGGTGAAGTACATAGCGTGAATAACCATCAAGGACAGATATCAGAAATAAGAAGGTTCCGTTAAAGTTTAAGTATTTTATGTCAACATGCCAGTGTTTATGAGGATAATCAGGCTGCTTAAATCCATTGCCTTTAAGATTTCTTTTGTTTGTATCCCACTTGTTTAACAGTCCGGCCTTCTTTAGGATACGATAAACACTGGACGGATGTACTGCTGCTATATTTAAGTCAAGCATTTTATATGTAATTCTTCTGTAACCATCTTTAAGAAAATAATCACTGTCGGCATAATGTTCTATTGCAAAATCTTCTATATCTTTTATCTCTGCCGGAGTTAACCAATGTGTCTTGGGAACCTTTCCGTTATGACGGTTAGGCAATCCGGCTCTTTTTACCCATTTATAATATTTTACTCTGCACAGTCCAATATATGGCAAAAGCTTTTTTACAGGGATACCACTTCTTGAAGAAAGATAGCTAACATGATTAACTACAGAATCTCTTATTTCCGGCTCTACCCACATTTTACTCAATACTCCCCATTCAGCTTTTTTTTTAATCTGAGATTATCTTCCACTATTTCACTGATCAAGGAATCCTTGTCCTTTAGTTTCTCTTCCAGACGGCTAAGCTTTTCCTCATCTGTTTTACTGCTTTGCTTCTTCGAAAATGTATCTAGGGCTCCGTTAAATAAATCCTTCTTCCAGAGATAAAACAAATTAGGATGGATATTATGCTGTTCGCATATCTTTCCTACCGGCACTTGATTCTCCAGATGCTCTCTAAGTATTTGAACTTTAAATTCTGCTGTGAACTTTCTTTTTTCTGTTTTCATTTCATTACTCCTGAAGTTTGTTATTCTTAATTTATTTCTTCAAAAGCAACTTTCCAACTTAAGCATTATACAAATTCACAAGACGCCCAGTTAATTTCTGATTACATACATAGACAAATTTCTTATTTACCAGGAGACTGGGACAAACTTCAAACAAGATCAGAAAGAGTATCCTGGCTCGAAAAGATGATGAAGATAGAAAAACCCTATCCTAGCGGAGACTTAAGTGGTTGGATTTGTCAAAATTACGCTACACGGTTCCAAATTGATTTTAATGGAATTTCTAATGCAAAAGAGGCTATAAAAAATTATCAAGATTCCTGGGATGATGCATTTGATATTGTAGATAATGTAACACCAGCAAGATTTAATATTCCTGTATATATAGTAGGTGATCAGGATATGTATTCAGTCCTTCATTCTATTTGTGGTGTTTGTGTTGGTAACAGTGATACGGTTTTTTCCGACTGGTATTTCTTTTATTTTTATGGCGATACTTTACTCCAAGTCAAACCAGGTGATACAAATCCGAAAGATCAAAATATGAATCCAAATTGTACAGTTGGTATGGATTTGTTGGCATATGTTAAGGAAATGAATTTCGTCGGTATTGATAATATAGGCTCATTTATTTTTACTTTAAAAAATGGTGTTGGTACTTCTGTACCATATATTACATATCCATATCCATATTATAGCATTACGTTAAACAATCCAAACATTATTCAAATTCACATCGGAAAACTTGATAATATATTAGTAAAAAATTCTAATAGTAATACACTTACTCCTCAATATTTAACGAGTTTGGGCTACAAAGCAATTCCCGATACTACCAAAGAAAATACAACTCTTCCCATAAACTTAAT
>JBJKQE010000062.1:0-12852 GCA_046705645.1 Ignavibacteriaceae bacterium
TCAAAGAATTTTTATTTATTGAGGGTACAATAATTTTTATAGAATTATTTACACCTTCCTCAGCAATTACAATATTATCTAACCCGGTGCCGGTAAAATCTCCGGTAACAGCATCAACTCTTTTCTGTCCGGATATTGCCGTATTTGTATCACTTGCTACAGACGTTGAAACCATAAAACTCGCGCCGTTGTTGCTTCCATACCTGTATGTTTGATGTTTTAAAGGTACATTTCCGCCGCCATGCCAAACAAGTGAAAGTTCGTCAGAACTGCCGAGTTTATGATGGCCAAAGAATGGATCCTGGGGAGTTTGAGTCTGACTAAATAAATTGAATGCGAGAAAAAAGAATGCTGCTAAACAGTATAATACTTTTTTCATGATTTCCTCTGTATTATTTTTTGATATTATTTATTAATCCGCTTAATGTGAGTTTTAAAAGATAACCGGTCCCATAGCCTTAGTGAGTGTATCCGCAAATCCATAATAATAATAAAACATTTCAATAGATATTATTTTTTACCTAAAGCAGTTTTAATGTGATACAGCACCTAGCCAAATTTTATTTGCTGTTAACAATTAAAATTGATTATTTCAAAGACACAAGAATTATTCATATAACATTAAAATTATTCTTTTTCCATTAAAATTATTTTTCTTTATTATTAAACGCAGTATTTGTGAGTAAAAGTGATAATGAGATATGAATTTTGGAGAAAAAAATTTAGATAATATCAATTTTTTTAGTTTTGAAAACCCCCTTATCATCTATTTGCTAATTTGAGAGTGGGAACAGTAATTATAATTTTTAATCAAAGATATTATAATTAAGCAATCTTGCTTTACACTTATTTCCCAATATAATTAACAGTTGCGTACTCCGAAAGAACTGATTCTTTATTTGCAGAATCAACAGTAGAAATTTTGTAAAATATATTTTGAGAAATATTTTTATATGAAATTTTTGTATCCGTCCATTTGGTTTGAGAGGCGGGAATTGTAATTGTATAATCAAATTTATTTGGTACTTTTCCGGTTGTTTCGGATTTATATATTTTATAGGCGGATAAATTAGGTTCAGTATTTGCCGACCATGTTAATACAACATGATTCAATGAATTTATTGATGCTTTCAAATTTTCCGGCTTGGCAGGTGAAACGTTTGTTAAAGTACCAATAGTGATATACTGCTGCACCTGTAATTCATTGTTTTTAGATATAACCTGTAAAGAAACATTATTCAGAGGAGGATTACTCCAAGGACTAAAAACATCAACATAACCGGGATTCATAGCATTCATTCCATTGCCTTTAAATAAGAGTTTAAAATAATCGGAGTCGTTTTTCGTATAAGCCTGAATAAAGCTTGATTTCTTTAAATAAGAATTAGGTTCGGTATAAATAATATTTTGAGAATCAAAATATCCTTTAGATGGATCTTGTAGTCCTTTACGAAATACCGGAACATTAACACCTGTTCCAGGAAAAATTGCATTATGATCAAATTGCCAATCTGCTTTGCCTTCAACATTGTAAAACGTAATATCCCAGTTTATATTTCCGCTTTGATAAAGGACATAAATTCCCCTTCCGCCTGACGTCTGATCGATATTGTCAAGACTTGAGATTCTCTGATGATTTTCCAGATAATAATATTGCTGCGGATATGTATTTGGAATTGCAATTCTTAAAGCATCCCCGGTAGTCAGGTAATCGCGTAATGTAATTGGTTCTTTAGGATTATAATCGAACTCTTTTATTTTTATCCATCCAAGCCTGTTGCGTTCAAATGAATTTACTACCTGGCACCTGGAGCTGTAGCCGGCCATAATTCCCCAAACTCCTGTTTGAATATGAAAAGAATTATTTCCGAGAAGATAATGTCCGAATTCATGAATTGTATATTCTTGAACTAGAGCATGTCCGTTATATCCTCTTGCTATTGTAAGACCCGACCCGCAGTTGTATTTTTCAGGATATCCGAACTGTACGTGCTTCGCTCCATCATCAACATCAAAAGAATTCTTATTATAATCTCCTCCTAGCGATGCCTCTCCCGAATAATTAAAATCGTTATCAAAAGTATAAGTTGATAAAGAAACATCATGATAAATGTTTCTCCAAATTACACAAATCATATCAATAATTCCGTCCGGAGTATTGACATTATTATATTGGCCAATTCGCCGCCAATTATCAAAAGGTGCAAAGCTTACCGATTTGTTCAGCTTTTGAATTACTTCTCTATTAATAAAAGCTTTACCTTTTTTATTTTCACTATACCATTCGCGTGTATGAGGAGCAATTATTGAATAACAGTTTCCTATTACTATTAAAGAATCAAGCGACATTGCCCTGAAGTACTGCGTTATATTGCCAGTATTCGACATCTCTGTTGTTGTAGAATCAACGAAACTGTGAATATAAATTGGGGCATTCCCTTTCGGCCATTCACTATTCAAAGTATCCCAGCCGTCATCCGGAAATTGGGCAAAGATTATAAGCATACGTAGATAACTATTGGAAGTTTTTGAAGTAATATATCTTCCCCCAACTTGATCTGTATTATGAACTGAGTTAATTTGCTTATTGATTTTGCTTTCGGATCCGTCTTTAAAAACTGTAAATGAATTTTTACTAAAACTAAATAATAAAAATGCTATGGCAATGATTGTTATTAAGGATGTTTTCATACAACGCTGTCTTCTACTATTATTATTTTATTAAACTTATGATATAATTAATAAAAATAAATATTAAGAGTTAAAGTATAATAAATTAAAAAAAATAAACAATGTTAGAGATAACTTGATTTATTAACTAAATTGAGACTTTTATAAAAAATTTATACAAGAAATAAATAATATAACCTTCTGGATGAATTAAAAATGCAATTATGAAAACTGTTATCCGTCAACCAACTGACAGTTTTTAATTATTGTATTAAGGTTTAATTAACCCACGAATTAATGGCAAACTTAGAGTTTATTAATTTTTTTTTACGGTTTATAATCTAAATTACACGACTATTAGCAAATATTTTAAATACTAAAGCCTTTACAGTAATCAGGGGAAATAATTTAATACTGTTTGATTTAAACATTACAACCTATCATTTTAATTTCAATTTGTTCGCATCTCATTCCTTTTAGCTTCAGTTTCATAACCGACACATTTTTAAATATTTCATTTAAATGTTAAGAATATTACTTTTCTTTTATGTTTCCTCAAAAATTAGAATCAAAATCATCATATTTATAAATGTCATTTATCACATTTTGATTTTGCAGCAGGATTTTTAAAAATGTATATTAAAAAATTGAAAAAGTATTTCTAAAAAAAACCAAAGAGTACAATTTATGCAATTCTATTTTGTAATTTTGTTTTTACATATATCAAGTGCGCTTGCATTATTTATGGGAATGGCTATTGCATGGGTTGGAATCGCCAGACTTCAGTTAGCAGTAAATAAAGATCAAATTGATGAATGGATTAAGGTCCTTTCATCACTTAAAGCGATATTTATTAGTTCCGGTATTTTATTGCTTCTGACGGGTGCTTATATGGCTTCAACCAAATGGGGCTGGACTCCCTGGATTATTGTTTCATTTCTTCTCTGGCTTTACCTGGTTTTACACAGCTCACTGGTCCTAGGTAAAAGAATTAGAGAACAAAGGAATTATTTAACTTCAAACACAGGAAAGAGTTATGATGAATTACGTGGGTTTATGAATAAACTTAAATTAATAAATCATCTTCAGTCGGAACTTGCCGTGGGACTGGGTACGGTTTTTATAATGACGGTAAAACCAAATTTAGTTGGCTCTATTTGTGTCGTAATAGTAGCTATTATCTTAGGGACAGTTCCACTTTTATCTAAAAAGAAACCTATTGAATCTAAATTAGATAAAGCTTAGTTATAAAATAATTTGTAAGACTAATTTATCGTTGTAGACACTTTTAATTAATTTCAAAAGTCCGAAGTCTAAATATTGCGTATTAAATTAATCAATCCACCGAACGTTATAAAAAGTATTTTCCTTGTACTTGCATAATGCAGATGGATTAATCAATAAAGGAGACAGTGAGAAAGTTACAATCCTAATTTTTCGATTCGGAAGATTTGAAGTTATTTATTATCTTTTTAATGATAGTATTAAAATTAGTATTTGTGTTCGGTTTGATATTATTATTGGCCAGTTTTTCCAGATCAATCCCCTTTCCCACTTGCTTAACCGGTCGAGAAGCATAAATATTTTTTGCAAATTCTATTTTATCAGTTAGCGTGTTAAAAGAAAGTGAAATGCTGTCGCCGCTGTCTCTATGGATTATTTTTAGAATATTATCTTCGTCTATATCTTCAATATCCCATTTACTTGAAAATATTGTATAATTGACTGCAGCTTTTGCTAAAGGCATTCCATAAAAAGGGTCTTCATAAATCTTATTTGAATATTGACCAATTGATATCTCTTTTTTACAATTTACTTCCATCATTGACATAACCACCTCGATTATTTAATCAAATTAAATTCAAATGAATAAGTGCAATACTAATGCCAAAGTATTCCAAACCAAATTAAGAGATTTTGAAATAATTTAAAGTCTATTGAATGCCTAAGATTTAAAATTAAAATTGAGATTTGTATGAAATTGGTACATGTTTTTACATAGCTTTATTTTTTGAAGAATAAATTTCTCAAATGATTGGAACCGCATATCCTATTAATGATTCTTTTTTGATTTACTTTCGACTTCAACTTTATTCATTTATTTTTGCTAATTTATTGCGCTATTTTAATGAGAGAATTATGCATAAACTCAACTTTTACAATAATTAAATAATATTATAATGCCATTATATTTAAAGCGCCCTTTAGTTTTTTTTGATCTTGAAACTACCGGTATCGATATTGCCGCTGATAAAATAGTTCAAATAAGCCTTTTAAAACTTTTCCATGACAATAATGAACAGGTATTGACATTATTGATTAATCCCGGAATGCATATACCTGCGGAAGCTTCTGCGGTACATGGTATTACCGATGATGATGTTCGCAATCAACCTAATTTTCAGACCCTTTCGAATAAAATTTATGCTTTCCTTGAAGGCTGTGATATTTGCGGTTTTAATATTCACAGTTTTGATTTACCTCTGTTGAGAATGGAATTCAGCAGGTTAGGCATTATTTATCCGGCTAATGATATTTCAATAATCGATGCAATGGTAATATTCAAAAAAAAAGAACGCCGCGACTTAACTGCCGCCTACCGTTTTTATTGTAATCAAGAATTAAAAGGTGCACATGATGCTGAAAATGATATCAGAGCAACTAAAGAAGTATTGCTCGCTCAGGTTGAAAGATATAATGATATCGGCCGTGATGTAAAAGCACTGGCTGATTTCTCAAAATTTAGTTCAAATCGATTTGCAGATATTACCGGGAAGCTAATTTACAATGGAAATAATGAACTCTTATTCAATTTCGGAAAACACCGTTTTCAAAAAGTTCTCGACAATAAAGATTACGCTAATTGGGTATTAAATTCAGATTTCCCCGAAGATACCAAAACTCTCATCCGCGAGGTATTAACACATCATTAATTCCATCTCAAAATATTTATGAATTAATGCTAAATGATAATCGAACTATTTTGGCATTCTATTATACCTAAATCTCTTTGGATGTTATAATTTTGTTTTATTTTATTTCATCAAAATTAATTTCTTAGTTGTAACAAAATTACCTGCCTGCATCCTATAAAAATAAACACCGCTTCCAAGCTTGCTTGCATTAAATTTAATACTATAATTTCCCGGTGTTTTTTGTTCATTAACTAAGGTTACGATTTCATTACCCAATATGTTATAGACTTTAATGCTAACCAAATTAGCTTTTGGCACTGAATAATTTATTATTGTAGTAGGGTTAAATGGATTGGGATAATTTTGTTTAAGTACGAATCCTTTAGGAATTGCATTGGATTCTTCTTTCAAAGCCGTAGTAATTGAATCAATATAAATCCACTTAACTGCATCAAATACTATTGCCTGCCCGGTAACTGTACTTTGATCATCCAGCCTGACATAGCCGCTGCTGCCTTTAGAAAATTCATATTGGCCTAAGGGAACCCAGGAATTTACATATTGACTTTGATTGATTGCAATTGTTTTTAATCCGTCAATAGTGTTGATTTTATATTCCGCTGCCGTAGCCTGACTGCTGGAAATATATGAGGAGACTTCGTAAATGCCTTGCTTTGGAAGATTCGGAGTCCATATGGCATAACATGAATCGGGTTTTGAAGAATCGGTTGTTGTGGAATAAAACAGATGTTCATTGTAACCCTGGTTAAGATCTTTCCAAATTGTCATGGAAGAAGGAGATTTGGTATTAAGATAAAAACCATGACCAAAATCAAGGTCATCAATTAAAGTATCTGAACATGCCTGAGTATTATAATTGACAGCTACACTCCAATATACGGTTACTAAATTTTGAAAGCCATTATTATACCCCGGCCAATCATAATAAACATTTTTCCCCGAATAATTTGGATAGCCGTTATTTTTATTGCCGTATGGATCATTAAATATAAGTGTATGTTCAATTGTTGCTGTCCCGTGCGCTACAACTACATGCCCGGCAGAAGTAAGCCCGACACAAACTGTGTACGGCCTGCCTGCATTAACTTCATTCAGCGCCATGTTGTATGTGGGAGCGTCATACCTTGCAGCATTCAGTCCGTGGTTTTTAAAAAAACTCACCATCCTTGCATAAGGATCATAATCCCCTGTCCACATATAACCGTACGCTCCGCCAAAAGAATTTCCGTTAGGGTCATTTGCCTGGAAGTTATAAAAGACTTGTCTGAATCGGTAATTATGAGATATATAATTTCCCCAACTGTTATAATGATGAAAAGGAGTAGTACAATATGTACTCCATGCAGGTAATATATTGTAAAATGCAAGAACCATCATTGCAGAAGTCGGTGCACAAGCGGCACTTCCGTTAAAGTTGCCGGGAGTATCAAAAAGCTGATTAATGTAAGGTACATTCAATGTATCTATATCGGAAACTTTTTCTAACGATTCTTTAGAAGAAATTTTTACAGGATTAATATTGAAACTTATTTGTTTTTGATTTGTGATAGAATAATCGATTGGAGAAAAATCAGCTTTAACTAGCGTTTCGCTCCCTGTAATTGAAAATACTATTTGACTATCATTGTTTCCAAACGAAGGATCTGTTTCCAATTTATCATCGGTTGCGGTAATGCGCTTTATCGAACTTCCGTCATATGTGGAAACATAAATATCACTGTTAATTACTACATCTTTTTTGATAATTTTTTTGTAATAGACTATTAATTTCGAATCTTTAGACCAGGACGGCGAAAAACCGGTCTCAAGATTATATGTTTTTCTATTTGACAGATCATATACTTTCATTGAACCGGCTAAACTGGAGTATAAAAGTTTACTGCCGTCCGGTGACCACGAAGGAGAAAAATACCCGTAAGGACCAGCAGTTATTTTTATTTTTTCACCAGTTGTTAAATCAAGTATGAATATTTGGTCGTCATTATTATTATATGCGGCATATTTTGTATCCGGGGAAATAGGTGCAATGTTAGCATATGAACCGAGTTCGTACTCCTTATTTCCGGAAGCAAAATGAACAATAAGATTGTTCCCTATGGTATAGGCATAAGTACCGTTATCTGCAAAGCTGACCTGCCCGGTTAATTCCGCGGGAGAATGCAGGTAGGTTATTTTCTTTGTAACTAAATTTATTATTGCAGGTATTTGCTTTCCGTTTTCATTTATATATTTAAATCCTGCTGTTTGTTGGTCATTAGAAAGAGTATAATATTCGCCGCAGCCCGGAGATGAATTAAGAAGAGTTGTATTTCCGTTCTCTTCAAGATACAGACAAGAACTGCCGGTGAGTGTAAACATAATACCATAATTTGTTATCAAAGGACTCTTTAACGCATTTGAATCTGTGGAAGTTATGCTTTGCGGATAAAGATCGGTAACAAAAAATAATATTAAAATAAAAAAAAGTACCCTTTTCATTAAAAATCACCAATTTATTTAATAAGATAAAATATAATTAGTCATGGAGCAAATTTTCCTTTTCAAAACTCATATTTAATTTTTAACTCTTAAGACTTCAATAGTCCATGTTTTCTATATATTGCCTTACTCCCGACAACCCCTTCCCAATCAATCTTAGTGAGGCTAAGCTTCGAAGGAAGGGAAGGGGTTAAGGGATGGGCTTTTATTTCATCAAGATCATCTTCTTAGTTAATGAAAGTCCGTTTGATTCCAATTTATAAAGGTATACACCGCTCGCTAATTTTGATGCATCAAAATCAACTTTATACGAACCTGCTTTTTGAAATCCCTGGTACAATGTAGCAACATCTTGACCAAGTATATTATAAACTTTCATAGAAACAAATCCGCTTTTGGGCAATGCATACTCAATTGTAGTAGAAGGATTAAACGGATTTGGATAATTCTGACTGAGCTTGAAGTTAACAGGAATATTATTACTAATTTGTTTAATGCCTGTTAATTGATCTGGGAACCAATTTAAATCACCTAAAGCCTTACCGTCTGTACCGGCATGCTGCAAACTTGCATTAGTGTATGCTAAACTCCAAGCGATTGGCCATGCACCTGGGAAAAGACCGGTCTGGCCGGCAGGAACATACCACCAATCATAAGTAGCTAGTTGGTTAGTTCGATCAAGTTCCAAATAAGTTACCAGCTTATCAACCTGACTCATTGCGGAAGCCGGGAACCCGGGATCGACACTGTCATTATTTGCAGCATTGAAGTTAGGCCACATATTTTTATTTGCAAACATTCCCTTTGTACGTGTATTCATCCATGTCGGCGGAGTAATTAACTCGGAATCTGCAGCTCCGGCAGTTGTTACACTGTCGTTCCATTTCTTCCACCAGTCAGTTACCTGAGACGGCCAATAATAAGCGTTGTTCAACACATTAATGTGCCTATCAGCTTCAGTAACGCTATACAAGGCTCCTACAGTAGATAATGTATCCAGACTTATTGTTGAAGAGGTCTGGCCATCAACATCGTAATATCCTGCTGCAGTTTCAGCAGGTAATTCTCCACCAGCCATAGTTCCGTAAAAGATATTATTTTCGATATCCGCATTCACAGCTTGAAAGATCCACATAGGATTTACCACTGTGCAAAATACAGTATTGTGATCAAACTTTAAATATTTAGCATAAGCAGATCCAGATAGAAGTACGATATAAGAATTATCGCAGAAGAATGTATTATTAACAAATGATGCTGTATCTGCAATAGCGCCGCTTAATATACCCCATCCCTGTCCATCGAATTGACCGCCGGGGTCCTGGCAGTTTATGATTTTACAATTCGATACATAGTAGCTGTTGTTCCTGCCTGAACCGCCAATGGCACGAAAATACCATCCATCGAATATACAACTATCAAGAGTTATTACAGAGTTTGTATCTCCTGACAGTTGTACCGCGTATGATCCCCATATGGATTGATCTGCGCGAATACCCTGTATATACAAATTCCTTAAAGTAAGATTGCCTTGATAAACCTCAACGAAATGATAAGTACTGGAACCATCCGTATAAATCTGAGGATTAATTTCAGGCGGATAATGTCCGGCTGCAGGAACCGGCGCACTAATTGTTAAGTTATATCCGGTAACAGTAACTCCGTAAAGAGAGCTGCCTGAATAGTAATAAATCGAATCATCATATAACATATAAACACGGTTTGGATTATTTCTAGCGCCTGTTGCCGTAGTATCACCATTGATAAAATTAGTAATGTTACCTTCCGGGGAAGCAGGAACCCAAACTGTATCCGGTGTTTGTGCTGCTAATTTAGCAGGCCATGCAAAAAGGAACATAATTGCAATAGCAATGCTAAAACTGAAAATTTTTTTCATTAGATTACTCCTTTTTTAAGATTAAATAAGTATGGTTTAACTCCTGTCAAATTGAATTCTTTTTTAGATTTATCTAACAACATTTGCAGCCGAGAGAATTTAAATTCACCTCCTTATCTCTCTATATACTCTAATCAAGCGGAATACTTTTTGTATTAAAATTTCGCTTATAACTTTCTATGTGATAATTGCATATAATCTTAAGCTTATAAACTCCACCGTAATCCCAAATCTAAGTTCATCCCATAATCCTGTTCACTATTTGGGAATCCGGCACCTTGAATTATACTGATATCATCTTCACTATTTATGTTGTTCATATCAAAAAACACCTGCAATCCATTCCACGGTAAACCTTGCTTCACAGAAAGATCCCATCTTACATATTGAGATGTGTGAGATCGAAGTTGCTCGAAGAAATCTCCGCCGGTAAAAACATCCGTTTTGTAAATCATAGAAACACGAATAGAAAAGTCTTTATAGTCGTATCCTAATGCAAGGTTTGCAATATCATTAGGCTGATCGAGAAGCCTATCAGTGTAATATGTTGTCGTATCAGTATAATAGCCCGTTTGAGTTCTGGGGTTGAGAGGAGTATGATATATCAAATTTATTTTGGGATACTTCGCGCTTGAAAATATATGAGTATAATTTACAGATAAAACCAACCCGGATAATGGATCAGGTAAATACCAAAAATGGGTTTGCCAATCCAATTCAATTCCGTAATCGTCAATACGATAAGGATTATTTTCGTAGGTGTATACAGGTTCGCTAGGTGTTACTAAACTGGGGGATACCATAGGATATCGAGACGGATCAACGATAAAACTTGATAACGGGAAAATAAGATCATCGATTCGCTTAAGAAATGCATCTATAGTAAAGAGTCCAACTTCGTTGCTATAGGCTGAAAGTACAATATCGTAGTTAGCAGACCGCCCAGGTTTCAGAAGATAATTATTAACTGTAACAGAGCGTGATGAGCCAGTTTCAACATCGAGCCATGGGATTATAGATCTATAGTCGGGATAGGAAAGTGTATTTGTATATGCCAAATGTACTTGGAACCATGTAAAAGGCTTATAAATTAAGTGCACCATTGGAAGCCAATAGCCATGTGATTCAGTTGTTGTTGAGTCAACAGCGTCATAATAAGTACGCGCTGTGCTTGTTGCAATACCTCGGGGCGCTGTGTAAGAAGTCGTTAAGTTTTGGTATCTGACACCCGGAATAAAAGTAATTTCCGGACCTACATTTAATGTATACATAACGTAACCGGCATCTTCATATTCGTTACCCGAATAATCGTAAGTTTTAGATGCCCAATCATTATAAGAATAAGAATCCAGTGTCCCATACTTTCTACATATGCTTAACAAATTCCAAAGCATATTAACATCAACCGGAGTTTCCATGGAATAATTACCGTGGAGGAATTTCCCGTATTTAAAACTAGGGTCTTCAAAAACAGTTAATGGAATTAAATTATTACCGTTCGTAACCCATGGTGCTTTTTCTTTAATAAGTGATGGATACGCTGAAATAATCGCTGCTCTCAAATTAACAGCACTTCCTTGGTCCAAAACACCATCACTCTGGTTATAATTATGTGATCTAATAGTATAACGGTACATTCCTCCGAATTTCAGGGCACTTGTGACAAAGTCGGAAAAGTTAATGTGTGTAAGTAAGTTAAGAGAACCCGTGTATTCTCTATCCCTATTAAAAGTACTGTAGTTTTCTATGGAATAAAGATTGTTTGCCGTATCATAAACGGTTACACGAGGTTGGATCTGCTTAGGATTTAGGTATTGGAGACTCTGATTAAGTGTGGTAACGTTGTCCTCACGAAATCCGACATACAAATCGCTGGGATCGTGGTTCTCTGAATACGAATGAGATAACCTTGCATCTATGGTAATGAAAGGTAAGGTTTTTTCAAAATGCAAAAGGTTAGTGATCTGGTTTAAGTATGTGCCGGAACTTGTGAGACCGTTATAAAAAGTATTGCTTTGAATACCGTAACTTAAGCCCCGGTCTGTACTACCGGTAAAGCTGCTGCTTACAAAATTCATAAAATCGATTTTCCCATCAGGAATTTTATAATCTATAGTAACTGTACCGCCATAGCGTTTTCTTGTTCTATATACATCGTCAAGGTTCAGAGAAGTAATAAAGGTTGGACTATTCGGTCCGTTTTTTTGATTTATATCATATGATCCACCGAATGTATTTGCACCCAGATCGATATTCTCGGCAGACCCCTCAGCAAAGATACCTAGGCGGTCATTTAGAAATCGATCTTCCGCACTGGCAACAAATTTATACGGTCCGAATTTAGTTTGTAAATCATTATATCCGCCTTGAGCAGTTAAATTAAATTTAGGAATCCCATTGGTTGCCTTAGCTTCTCTTAAACCAAAATTAACCACGCCACCAAGGACGGCGGCATCCATATCAGGCGTTATAGATTTTGTTACGGTGATGCTCCCAAGCATGCTTGACGATATCATACTAACATCAGTACCACGGTCATTGGAGTTTGTAGCCGGCATAAGCACACCGTCGATCATAACCTGGTTATACTGTGGTGAGAGTCCGCGAATTACAATCTCGCTTGCTTCTCCACCGCTCCTAATTAGAGAAACCCCCGGAAGCCTCCCGACGGATTCTGCTGCATTTGCATCAGGCAAAGCCTGAATCTTAGCAGCAGACACGACGTTTTCAATTTTATCCGATGCAAGCTGCTGATTAATTGCCGCATTTTGTCCGCTTGCCTGTGCAGTAACCACCACTTCTTTTCCAACGACTCCTACTGCTTCAAGCTTCAAATTTTTTACGAGTTGTTCTTCCGCCTTTATCTCTAAT
>JBJKQE010000063.1:0-83648 GCA_046705645.1 Ignavibacteriaceae bacterium
CCATTGCCTTTATTCGTTCTGCCTTAATATGCTTTATATAACTCTTCCCGCTGTTTAGAATAGGGATTTTCTTTGAATCTATATCAAATCCCAGTACGTTGAAATCCTTATTTGCAAATTCAAGGCCCAAAGGCAAGCCTACATAACCCAGCCCGATTATTCCGACTACTGCCGTTTTATTTTCTATCTTTTGTAGTAAACTCATTTTCCTTCTTTTTTTTAAATATTTATTTTAAATAATGTAATTGAAAATTATAAAACTTGCATTAACATTTAATTAAATGTAAAAATTAATCCCAAAAAATTTATATCGTTCTTTACAATTCATTTAAAAAGGGCATAAAAAAATTGCTTATCATCAGAATCATCCAATATGTCGATAAGCAATTGTCCCTATAAGTTTTAAAAGTGGAATTGGGAGCTTGCGAAAAATATATTTATTAATTCCTAAATTTTCGGGTGATGAATAACTAAAGTTTTGATCTGATATAAATGCATCTCTTTTTAAGTTAAACCTATAATAAGGAGCTTCAAATTCTTTTACTCCCCAGCCGAGTTTAAATTGTCTTAATGTCACATGATTCTTTTCAGTTCTGCCGAAACAAAATTCTTCATAGTTTAAATGATGGTAGTGTTTAATCGCTTCCCAAAATAGAAGATCATTAGCTCTAAGATTTTGGTACTTATAATCCGAAGCTCCGTATTTATACATCACCTTTTTGTTGAATAGTAAAAATAAAGAACTTGCAATTACCCGATCCTTATATAATGCTTCAACAATTTCACCCATATTATTCTGAATTAATATATTATAAAGATTCTTAAAGAATTTAAATGGCTGAGGCGGTATACCATGTCTTTGTCTGGTAAGAATATTTAGCTTATAAAAATCTACTATACTTTTATAATCTTTAGAAAATCTGATATTTACTCCTTCTTTAAGAGCTTTTTTTATATTCCTTTTGTTTGAACTTCGAAGGTTAGAATATAGAAAGTTTTCTTTCAAATTAAGACTTAATTTATGAATAAATCCATCATTAAAAACTTTTTCCCCAATAAAGAAGCGTGCACCACCTTTGATATCAAAATAGATAGGCTTTTTTATTTTTAAGATATTTTTAATATAAATTATAATATCATTAAAACCAGAATCATTTTTAATGATCGGTTCACAATAATCAGAAAACGGCAATGAAACTAATCTAGTACCAGTGAATATACTATTGACTTCCATAAATGGAATCATTATATCAAAATTATTTCCATTTATATTGGTTAAATAATAAGGTTCATATCCATAAGTCTCACTTAATAATTTACACCATTCTCTTGAATGAAAAACGGAATAATTATCATCTTGTAATACGAGATCATTCCAATTCAAAAAATTAATAGGATTGACAAACTTCACTTTATAGAAAATTTGTTATTTTAATGTTTTTAAAACTTATTACTATTATTAATCAGATTTTTCAAAAGATAAAATATTAGGCTCTCCTAAACCGGTTTGAAGGTCCTTTTTTATTGCATGTTCTCGGAAGAAATATCCTTAGAATATCCCAAGGAAAAATCATAAAGCTGCCATGGTTTTTGTTTGTTAGGACTAAATATTTCTGCAGTGTATTCGTTTATTTTAAAGTTACCAAATTCTGTTTTTTTACAGAATTTTATTGAAACAAAGCTATAATATTTGTCAGTAATTATTTTAGGACTTCCTTTTTTAAAGAAGATATTTACTGATATTTCCCCCTTCTTCGGTTTGGTAATCGAACATAAGTACTGCCCAAGACCTTTTAAATTAAAAGTATAATCAATTCCTTCAACCGGCAAATCGGGAAAGGTAAGCTTATTAGCATCATATGAGAACCTAATTGTAGCATTACCTAGATTTAATTCTTCAGATTTTTCCATTTTAATCTGTAAAATTACATTATATAATGAATCGCTGTTGGTCTCATAAACTGCTCTAAGACCATATTGCTGTGCTGATAAATTTACTGCATAAATTAATATAAAAAGTAAGAATTTTATTTTCATAAATTCTCTTTTAAATTGTTTTAAAATTATGGTAATTAGTCTATATCCGGATTAAAGTAAAAATTATTTATATAGTATATAGGTAGGAAATTTTTTGAATGCACTATCGATATTTTAATTATGTTGTTTCCTTGAGCCAACCTATTTTTCAGATACTAAATAGGGATTAAGATAAATAATAAAGGCTTATACGATTTTTTAAGATGTTGGTATTATAATTTTAATAATGAAGATATTTGCCAAAATTCTACTACAAATTTAATATGCAGGATGAATATATTTATTATTATCCACTACAACAAACATAAAATGATTTTACACAATTGTGAATTAATATCAAATACTAATTGTAATTAATCATTAAGAGTCGTTCACGCAAAATTTTTATAATTAAATCTTATCTAAATATACTACCATTCATTATTATATAAAATGAATAATTAAGATTTCAACAATTTAATACACTCTGCTCTTTTCTTTTTTTACTTTACCTTTACCGTTATCTTTATAAGCATATTTATACCCGTATCCATATCCGTATCTATGTTTATAGGAAGTTTTTTCTATTTCGCAAGCATTAACTACAACTCCGAATACATTGACATTTTCGTTGCGCAATTCTTTAATACCCCAATCCAAACTTTCTCTTAAAGTGTGTTTATCACGTACAATCATTACAGAATTCCCTATTATTCTTCCTAATATCAAAGCGTCTATTACACGCGTTACCGGAGGCGTATCAATTAGAATATAATCGTAAAAGCTAGATTTTAAGGCATTTATTAAAACAGTAGCTTTTGCAGATTGGAAAAGATCACTGGAATGTTCGCTGATATCGCCTGATGGAAGAATACTTAAAGAGCCTGCTTTTGAAAGATTTGTATAGCCTTTAGAGATATCAACAATAGGAAGCTTTCTTAAGTCCTCACTTAAAATTGTAGTTAATCCCGGAAGTTCCCTAGAAATGCCGATTAAATCAGTTAAACCGCACCTTTTTAAATCAGCATCGATTATAAGTACCTTTTTATCAGAAGCAGCTAAGGATAATCCTAAATTAGCTACAGTAGTTGTTTTCCCACTGTTTTCTTCACAACTAGTAAACATAATTAATTTAGTTTCGTTTTTTAAAGAGAAGATCAACTTGGAGCGCAATACATTATAAGATTCAACTATACCAGGCTGGTCTTGAGATAACGAAACCAGTCTATCTTCAACCTGCTTTGCTTTTTTAATTTTCCGTTTCAGTTTTTTAGGAAATTCAGGAATAATAGAGAAAATCGGAATCTGCAGGTTATCTTCAATCTCATTTAATTTTATTAATCTTCTTTCTCTGAATTCGCCAATAAATACAAACGCTATAGATGAACCACCCCAAAGGAAGAAGCAAATAACTAGGATTAATAATTTCTTGGGAGAGACGGGCTCAGTGGGCAGATTCGCCGGATCTGCAACCGATATATCCTGTAATTGAGAGACTTCTTTGATTCTCATTTCTTCTCTTTTATCTAACAGCAAATTAAATACCTTTTCATATACATCTTTATCTCTTGTCAGACTTGACAGTTGAGTTTCTTTAACAGGCATACCTTGTATTTTAGATTTATATTGGCTGATTAAATTTTCTAATTTAGTTTTTTTCTCTTTGAGTGTACTTATAATTATTTGATAGGCAGTTAGAGTATTTTGATTAAATGAGCTTAACTGTTTTTTTATTTGTGCAATCTGGTTATCTAGGTTAACAACATCAGGATGGCTTTCTGTTTCCTTTTGTAAAAGCTCTATTCTTTTTACCTCTAGATTCGATAAAGTAGTTAATAAAGATGCAAAAGGACTTGAGGCTGGTTCAGTCGGACTTGGCGCTAAGTACGTCTGATCAAAATATCCTTTAGCTTTGTATTCATTTAACATTTCCTGCCGCTTTTTTTCATATTCGCTTAACTGTAAATCATTACTGATCTTTTCAGATTCAAGATTGCTTAAAAAAGTTATTAGATTATCGGCATTAGCATCAATTTTAGTTATACCGCTTGCAGCCTGATAATTACTTAAGTTATCTTCGGCAGCTTGAAGCTTCTTTTTAACATCCTTTAATTGCGAATCAATGAAAGCATAAGACCATTGAATATTTTGTCTTTGCTGTTCAGTTCTAGTATCTAAAAATTTATTTACTATTGTATTTGCAATAAGCTGGGCAATCTCGGGATATCTATCCTTTACCGAAATTCCTATTAAATTTGTAGTACCTTGTTGTTCAACTGTTACATTCTTATCTAAGGTTTTAAATGCATCCCCTTTATCATAAAGGGTAAAAAATAATTTCTCTCCGCTAAGGAAGTTGGGCCAATAAAATGTGATTTTAAAATTATTAGTGCTGATATCAAACGGATTTGCTTTCGGAAATGAGCCGATAGGTATATTTTTATTATCTTCTATTTTATATAGGTTATAGCGACCATCACCGTTATTGACTAAAACCATATTTACAATATTATTTAGCGAGTCTATTTGTGTACTTAATATTTGGGGGAAATTATCACTGTTATATTTGCCGGCTTGTAACCATGAATTATACTCGAGCAATAATTTATTTATATTAATCGTATTACCATCTGAATATACAAGCTTATCGATAGATATATTAAGATTCAATTTGTCGACAACTTTATCTATAACACTTCTGGTTTTAACTAATGCTATATCGGTTTGTATGTCATCCTGGGATTGGAGAGTAACCAATTGTTTGTACGGATCAACGGTGTATGGATCTTTTGTGCTCTCTTGTTTTTTAAGTACTACTGTTGATTCATAAGTCGGCTTTGAAATAAATAAATAAATAAATCCGACTAAAAATATTACAATAAAAGAATAAATAATAATCCATTTTCTTTTATAAACAGCCAAAAAAAGTGCATCTATATTAGGCTGGTTATTTTTTGATTTTGGACCTAATAATTCTTTATTTTCATAATAATCCATATTTGTACCCTATAATATTCCTCTATAAAATAAAGCGACAATTAAGCTGGCAACAATACCTACCGCTGAAATAATAATTGTTGAAGTCGTACCTGAAAACCATTTACGGGTGACATCAATTTGATCGCCGGACTGCAGCCCAATATCATCCAGCTTACTACCGTTTTCAATAATTTTATTGCCATTAATTTGAACCTTTTTACCATTTCTTGTAATTACGATATCACTTAGGTCAGCGTCAGTTGTTGTGCCACCGGCCCTTGCAATCAAATCAGATAATTTATCAATTCCGGTTACATAATAAAAACCGGGAGTTTTAACCTCACCGAAGATATTTACTCTTATTAAAGGTAAAATAGTTAATTCAGGATTCTTATATAGAGCACTATACTTGCTATAAACCTCAGCTTTTAAACTGTCAATATTTCTATATGCCGCTGAGATTTTACCAAGGTAGGGCAGGCTAATACTCCCATCTTCCTGAATATAATAATCACCAGAAATAGAATCCGTAATATTATAAAAAATTAATCTGAGACCATCACCCGGTTGTAATGTTTGCGAATAACTTTTGAAACATAAAACCAAAAGGAATAAGATGATAAAATAAAAAAATGTCTTCATAAATTTCCTGGACGGCATCAATATTGAAAATCCTCTAATATCTTTTTGTAATTTTAGTAATTTAATTAATTAAAAGATACAGAGGATTTTACATACCGTGTTATAAAACCCTTTTTTAATCGCAATTTATTTTTTTAAGAACTTTAGCAGGAACACCGGCTACAATAGTATCTGCCGGTACATCTTTGGTCACCACTGCGCCAGCACCCACTATTGCTCTTTCACCAACAGTTACTCCACATAATATTGTTGAAGAAGACCCAATCGATGCTCCTTTTCTAATAAATGTTTCTACTACCTTCCAATCAGCCTCCGTTTGAAGACCTCCTCCTTCATTTGTGGACCTCGGATATTTATCATTAATGAAAGTTACGTTATGTCCGATAAAAACATCGTCTTCTATATGAACTCCCTCACATATAAATGTGTGAGAGGAAATTTTACAGTTTTTACCTACGGTTGCATTTTTTTGAATTTCCGTAAATGAACCTATTTTCGAAAAATCGCCTATTGTACATCCGTATAAATTTACAAAGTTAAAAATTTTTACGTCTTTGCCTAATTTAACATCATTTATAACTTGGTTTTCCATAAATAAAATTATCAATAAGTTGAAAGAATAATTAAATTAAACTGCAAACTTTCTAAAACTTCGGGCATTGTTACGAACTACGTGCTTTTCGGAATTTAAACCGTCATTAAATATATCATCTAATTCCACAAGCTGTCCTCTATTTTTAATTGACCTATCTGAAGCTTCCAATATTTTAACGACTTCCAGCCCATCTTCGGCATTTGTTAAAGGTTTTCGATTTTCAATTATCGAATCAATAAATTCCTTTGCCGCACTGGCTAACGCTTCTGTTTGCTCCACCTTAGGAGAATACATATCTCCTGTTCTGTATTGAATAAGTGTGTTATAAAAGCTTTCGGTAGAATCAAATTCAACACCGGAATTATAAATTTTAATTTTTTCAGAATTTTCCATATCATCAAATACCAGCATCTTTTTCTTACCGCCTATCATTATCCTTCTGATTTTTACAGGTGAAGTCCAATTAACATGGAAATGAGCAAAGCAGGAATTGTTTTCAAAATGTAAGGACATTTGAGCAAGGTTTTCCAGCTCGTAATAGTTTGATATTCCACAAGCAGTAACGGCATCCACTTTTTTATCCGGCAATACATACCTCATAATAGACAGATCATGAGGAGCTAAATCCCAGATAACATTGACATCATGCTGAAAGAGTCCTAAATTGATTCTAACTGAATCAAAATAAATTAATTCACCAAGTTCGTCGTTATCCACTAGCTGCTTTATCTTTTTTACTGCACCAGTGTAAAGAAAAGTATGATCGACAAATATAGTTAAGCCTCTTGAATCAGCTATATTCATCAATTCCACACCCTGTGCAGATTTACTGGTAAATGGTTTTTCAACCCATATATGTTTTCCAGCTAACAAAGCTTGTTTAGCAAGTTTGTAATGTGTATCCACAGGAGTAGCGATCGCAATTGCATCGACATTACTGTCTATTAGCTTATTATAATCGTTAACTAATTCGACAGCAGGAAATTTAGACTTGATAGAAGAAATTCTTTTCTCATTTGCATCACAACCTATAACTTTTTCTACAACATTTTGAGCTAAAAAATTCCTTACTAAATTAGGTCCCCAATAACCGAGGCCTACTATACCGATTTTCATACACCCTCCAAAGCTAAATAATTAGTTTTTACCAAATCCATCATTTTATTCCCCCCCCCGGGCAAATAACATGACAGGTATCGTTTTCATTATTAATTGAAAGTCAAACCATGGCGACATATTGTTAATATAATATAAGTCCAAAACAATTGAATCATTAAAGGAGACTGCACTTCTTCCCATAACCTGCCAAACACCGGTACATCCGGGAAGTACATTGAGTCTCTTTCTCTGCCAATTATCATAATTTTCATATTCATAAGGCAGACATGGCCTCGGGCCAACCAAACTCATATCGCCAATAAGTACGTTGATTAGCTGTGGTAGCTCATCCAGGGAAGTTTTCCTTAACAAGCCACCAATCCATGTGATTCTCTTTTTATTGATTACCTTTTTATTATCACCTAAACTTAAATCCCCTTTAATGAATTTAATCATTTCCTGCTTTCTCTTCTCATCGTCTTCATCTGCAACATACATTGATCTGAATTTATAAAACATAAAAGGTTTACCGTTTTTACCGACTCTTGTTTGTTTAAAAAAGACAGGACCTTTTGAGGTCAGCTTTATCATCAATGCAATTATCATTAAAAACGGAGAAAGAAGGAATAAACCCGATATAGATCCAATAATATCAAATAACCTTTTTAAGGCAAGATTATTAACATTTTTATAGTTAGGGGAAACATTTATCACAGAAATATTAGCATATTTCTCAGTATATAGCTTCTGAGGAATAATACTGAATAGGTTCGAAGTAATTTTAATATTTGTATCCGCTACCTGGCAACGTTCCATTAGATCGATCAACTCATTGTAATCTGAAGTTTCCTGTGCAATAAGTATTTCATCGATTTTATTTTCATATACTAACTCTTTTATATTGCCAATTTTTCCCAAAATTTTCTTCCCGTTTATTATTTCCTCTCCAACAGTTTTTGAATCTTCAATAAAACCGACTATATTAATTCCGAGCGGGTCTTCATAAGCAAATTTAGCTGCCAATAACCTACCGGGCTTGCCGTTACCGACTATTAATATATTCTTTTTGAAATGCCGATTCTTTAATTTAAGATACATTCTTCCTAACACCTCTACTCTCAATAGATACAAAAGTATAATTGAACTGACTATAAAACTTAAAATTGCAAAAAGGGATAGCGGGATATTTAAATTAAAAATAATTAAAGAAACGAGTAACATTATTATTGAAAAATACCAGAATGATTTTAACAAAGCAGAAATGTGTCTAGCACGGACGACTATGACATTTATCTGGTAAAGATGATTTGCAAAGAAAATAAATAAAAGACCAAAGCTTATTGAAAACAATAACAAAAGTGAATAATTATGATCTAAAATTAATCCGAAATAATCCGAATTGAACTCTATATTTATAATTACGGTTGAAACTATTATAGATAACAATAAAATTAAAAGATCCGAAAAAGCAAAGACATATTTATATCTATCAACCTTAGGAATTGCAAATTTCTGATGTGATTGAAAAGGTAATGTTCTTATATTCATTTTAATTCTTTAAGTAATTTAATAATACTTTTCTATCAAACCGCTGACTTTATATTGATTTTCATTGATTAATAAAGGTTTATTTTCACTTAAATCAACAACCGCAGAATCATGCATGTCGCTCTCCTTGCCCGAATAAAAAAAAGCGGCAACTTTATTCAAATATTCATTTTTTACCATATCCAGATATTTTAAATCGGAATTAAAATTATATTTTATCGGAATGCTTAATAATGGAATTTGCATTTCGGCAAGCAGTCTTAGACAAAATCTATAATTGGGAATTTTAAATGCTGCTTTATCCAAACCAAAAATTTGACGTGCTTTTGAATTCAAGTTGAATATAACCTTAATCGGATTCGGCCAAATTGAAATTAAAAAATCCAAATGTCTCTCAGATTCAATTTCAATATACCTAATTAAATTTGATACACTATCTATTAAAAAGGTTGAATGGTCAATAAAATCCTTTTTAAAAATATCTTTTACTTTACTAACCGCTGAATTGTTCAACGGATTTATTGCAAGGCTGTAAAATGTATCAGTTGGAAGAATAAAAACATCACCCTGTGAAAATATTTGCTTTGCACTATGTAATGATTCTTCAAAATTAAGATCAACATCATGCATTTTATTGTTCCTATAACTGTTCATATATTTTAATAATTTAATTTTTATATATCTTCACATATAAATTTTACAGCAATGAAGATTCAATCTATCTTAGTTTGCAAAAAATTCCTTTATTTTAGAAGCTACATACCCTATCTTATCATCAGATAGCTCTGGATACATCGGCAATGATAAACCAGTATCAGCTAAAGTTTCAGAGACCGGAAAATCACCTTTTTTATAGCCAAGACTATTAAAACATGTCTGCAAGTGTAATGGAATGGGGTAATGAAGTCCGGTAAATATTCCGTTTTGTTTTAGAAAATCTACCAATTCATTTCTAAGCACAGCACCGCTTTTTTCAGCAGTAGCCAATATCTGAATTACAAAGAGATGATAAACGTGCTTAGCATATGCCATTTCTTTTGGTAGCTTAATATTTTTTAATCCCCCCAAGACTGATCGGTACTTTTCAGCATTAATTCTGCGCATATCGGTCCACTTATTTAAGTGTTTTAATTTTACGCCTAAGACTGCACCTTGCAATCCTTCCATTCTGTAGTTATGTCCAAAAACCTCATGGTTATATTTTTCTAAAGAGCCGTGATCTCTCAACATTTTTGCATTCTTTGCCACCGCATCATCATTGGTTAATAAAGCCCCTCCTTCGCCATATGCTCCTAAATTTTTCCCGGGATAGAAGCTAAATGATGTTGCTTTTCCAAATCCACCAACCTTCTTGCCTTTATATTCGGCAATATGGGACTGCGCTGCATCTTCAACAAGTATAAGATTATGTTTTTGTGCAATCTCCATTAATGGACCCATATCTGCTGACTGCCCATAAAGATGTACTGCAACTATAGCCTTGGTTTTGGGAGTAATTGCTTTTTCTATTTTTTCAGGATCAATGTTATAACTGTCAGGATGGCAATCTACAAAAACAGGTTTCGCACCACATAAAGTTGCACCCCATGCAGAAGCAATAAATGTATTGGCAGGAATAATTACCTCATCTCCTGATTTTATACCGGTTGCCCACAAAGCTACATGATTTCCGTCAGTACCTGAGCTAAGTGCTATACAATGTTTAACATCATGTGCTTTCGCAAACTCAATTTCAAAGTCAAAAACAGCCTTGCCCATAACAAAGGATGTATTATCCAATATATTTTGAATTGCTGGATTAATCTCATTTTTAATGGAATTATATTGAACTTTCAGATCTAAAAAAGGAACTTGCATTTAGTGTATATCCTTTATTTATTTTTCAAAATTATTTGTGATAAAATTTATTTTTTTATTATTTAATTCAATTACTTTAACCAAACATAGCTTCGCTTCGTAAGTCACATTTGCTCTCTTTCTGGAAAAGCAGGAGAATAAGATATTTTAATGATGTGTTTAGTCAAGATTAACCTCGGGAATTATCCCAAAGTAAAAAAATTTAATATTTTTCAGCTTTACATTTATTTTGCTGAAACTGACAAAATTTTATTTCTTCTTGTAAATATTTCCGCTTAACATTACTAATTAGAAATTTAATCCTAATTATTTTTCATTTCTATCTAAAACAAGTTCTATACCATGAAAAAGGAACTGCAATTTGTTTTAATTTCCAAATATTTGATGTTTTAAACGAAATTCAATTATCATTTTGAGACTAATTTGTATTAAATTCAATCCGAATCGTTTGGATTTAAACTGTGCAAATCTAGTAAGAACATATTTGTTTTTTGATATTTTAAGATTCCGGATAAGTACAAAATTTGTTTACACTTAGTAAATGTCAAATTGCTTTGCATTTCATTATCTATACTGTAAACATGATCTACTTTCTCAACAAAAAAACCTATAAGTTGTTTTTGAACTTCAACTATAAGTATTCTGGAATTTTCGGTTCTATTTATAGCAGTAAATCCAAAAGTTTTATTTAGGTTCACCAATGGGATTTTAATAGAACCTAACTCAATAAAAGGATGGCTTGAATTAATATAATCCTCCTGATTTAATTCTTCAGGGTTGATTATGCCGGTAATATCTTGAATATCTGCACAAAATACCTGTCCGGCAATTTCAAAAGTTACTAATCCTTTAATATCTTGCATTGGTGAGTTATTTTTGAATATTAAAAATGAATTCCACATTTCAATGCTTCAATAAACACGCCAAAAAAAAAACTTCATTTTTTTTATTATTTCAATAATTTTAATTTCAGCAGAGTATAATTTTTGTACTGGTAGTTAAAAAATTAAACTATCTTCATTGATTTGTATAAAAATTAAATGATTAAATAAAACGATTAAGTTGAAGAAATCATTGAAGTGTTTGCGATAAGTTATAGAGAGCTATCTTATTATATAAAGTTGTCTTAGTTATACCTAGAATCTTACTAGCTTGATTTTTATTCCAACTGACTTGTTCTAAGACATATTGAATATGTTCTTTTTCAATTTCAGCTAATGCCTTTAGAGTTTTGGATTCGTTTCTTTTACTACCATAATTAGCAAAATTAAAATTTTCCTTTTCTAAAATATTGCCTTTTGCTAACAATACAGCATTCATAAGAGTATTTTCCAACTCCCTTACATTTCCTACCCACTCATGATTTTTAAGCATTTCCATAACATCATATGGAATAATATTTACATTTTTATGCAATTCAAGATTTATTTTCTTTAAAAAATGTATAACTAACTTGGGAATTTCTTCTTTTCTCTCTCTTAGTGGAGGGACATAAATTGTAAAGATATTTAATCGATAAAAAAGATCTTCTCTAAATTTTCCATTTTCAACTAATTCCAATAGATTTTTATTTGTTGCTGTCACTATCCTTGCTTGCATTGAAACAGTTCCCTCCCCGCCGACAGGTTCGAATTCTTTCTCTTGAATTACTCTTAGCAGTTTGACTTGAAGCTGTGGAGAAATCTCTGATATTTCATCAAGAAAAATTGTTCCTTTTCCAGCTAATTCAAATTTCCCCTTTTTATTTCTAGTGGCCCCAGTAAATGCGCCCATAACATGACCAAAAAGCTCACTCTCAAGTAATGTCTCTGTTAAAGCTGTACAATTGACCGCAACAAATGGTTCATTTTTAGTAATTCCTTCATAATGAATCATCCTGGTAATTAATTCTTTACCGGTACCGCTTTCCCCCTGAATTAAAACATTTACTCTTGTGGCGGAGACTTTTCCAATCTTCTTGAATATCTCCTTCATTTCCTCACTTTCCCCAACCATATGATATTTCTGTTTATATTCCTGTTCATTCTCAGAAAGAGCTATAATCATTCTTTCATTATTTTTCTTACTTTCAAGTGTTTTCTTTACAACAAACTTTATACGCTTTAATTCATACGATTTATCAAAGTAGTCATATGCCCCCAATTGCATTGCTTTAATTATTGAATCGGTTTCATCAAATGCTGTAATTATTATGACTGCAATTGTATTGTCAATTTCTTTAATTCTCTTTAATACCTCTAAACCATCTATGTCTGGCATCTTAAGGTCAGTTATGACTACATCCGGAGTTTCTTTTTTAACAAAAGCCAAACCCTCATTACCACTATTAGTATATTGTACATTTGAAAACGAATTCGATAAAAATAGTTTTAAGGTTTCGGCAAATGCCTTGTCATCATCAATTATTAGAATTTTTTCCATATAAAAAATCTAATGTGAAAATTAATTTAAAAATTGTTTCTCCAGATTGGGAAGATACCAAATGTACATCTCCATTATGTAATTCAAGTATTTTTTTAATTATAGGAAGCCCCAAACCGGTGCCGTATGTTTTTGTTGTAAAAAAAGGTTCAAATATCTTTTCTTTCTGCTCCACACCATGCCCGTTATCTTTTATAAAAATAAAACAATGCTCCTTTTTTGTCTCAGACCAAATTTCTATTACACCGTCACTTGCAATTGCATCTATTGAATTTTCGACTAAATTTAAAAATACCGATTGAAGTCTTAGATAATCACCGAAAAGTCTTATTTCTTTAATGTTATTTACAAGTTCAATTTGCTTTTTTAATAGAACCGGAGAAAGTGTTTCTCTAACTTTTTCAATTAAACTTTTCAGATCTATTTCTACGTTAATTAAATTAATCGGACGGGAGAATTCCAAAACATCTCTCATCAAATTGTTCAAACGCTTAACTTCATCACGAACCAGGACCAAAGGTTTTTTTAATTTTTCCGAAAATTCTTCCTCTTCAGAAAGTAAATCCAAATAATTCTTTATTGAGGCCAAAGGATTTTTTATCTCATGAGAAAGATGGGAATACATCCTGCCGATTGCAGCCAGATTTTCTAAATTCCTAAGTTCTTCTTCAGAATTTTTATGATTAGTTCTACTCCTTTGAATTGTTAAAAATCCTACTACCTGATCATTCTCATCTTTTAATAAATTAAACGTTTCCTCAATATTTAATTTAATACCTTCTTTATTTTTAGTAATGTTTTCTTTTTTTAATTCTTTATTTTTTAAAAGAGCTTTCCAAACCTCACTATAATAATTTGAATCAACAACTTCACTTTGAATGATTTGTGGCGTTAATTTTCCCACAACCTCATCCTCTTCAATCCCATAAGTTTTTGTGAATTCCGGGTTGATATAATTTATTATTCCATTTTTATCGGTAATAAATACTATCTCTTTACTTAATTCTACTACTTTTTTAAACTTTATAAAATCAGTATCATTTTTATAGACTATTGACTTCTCTTTTGCCATTGTTAAAATCTTTTAAGTAAGAAAGTTTTAAATTAAATAATGCCTTAAAGAAATGGGATCTAAGGTAACTAATTTTATTAGGAAGAATTTCTTTGATTTGGTTTAATTTATTATTATGAGAGATGCTTCCACTAGAGATATGGTTACCTCTTTGTTCCATCTCTTCAGTTCCCATTTAGTTTCCACCATAAAATTTATAATTACTATAATAAATAATTGACAAGGCCAATATAGTCATAAAAAAATTAAATTATTATTTAAACCAATATTTTGTAATAAAAATAAACTCAATATATATATAAAGTCAATATTGATATTAATTCGTTTTCATTACTAAATTTTTATTTATACGAATATTATATTTTAACGGCTGGTTATTTATTAACTAGGTATTGCAGTTCCTAATATCAATTACGTTTCTAGAGTTTTTTGTACTTCTAAAGTTTGAGAGATTTTATTATTTTTCCGACTGAACTTTCCTTTTAAACATCCTTTTACTAGTACATGACCTTTCATTGCATTTAGCAATTCAAATTTTGATGCACCAGCTTCCAGCGGCACACCTTTATCCAGGCCAAATATTTTAAAAGAATATTTATGAGAACCTTTACCGGGACAAGGTCCGGTATAACCAATTTTACCGAAGTCATTTGTTCCAATTATTACTTCATCCGGTACATTTCTTACGGTGGTTATTTCCTCCGGCAGTTCTTTTACATGAGCGGGTATATTAAAGAGGATCCAATGAATTGTCTTATCATTTGGAGTATTCAAATCTTCAAAGAATAGAACAAAACTTCTAACCTTGGGATTAGAACATTTCCATTTTATTTTAGGTGAAACATTAATTCCTTCGCAAGTATATTTAACAGGAATTGTTTCCCCTTCTTTAAAAGCATTGCACCTTATTTGAATTTCCAAACTATCCCCAAAATTGTTGCCGAAAATAAACCAAAAATAGGTTAAAAGGCAATATCTTAGATATATTATTACCTGGTAAAAAATTATAAATTAGTGCAAGTATTTTGTTTAATTTTTAAAAAGCAAAGTAAACCTTTTAACAGTGTGATTATTCCTAATAGCTAATTCAACAGCATTTCGATTTCCAATAATAATCATTATCTCCTTTGCCCTGGTTATTGCAGTATAAAGTAAATTCCTTTGGAGCATTATAAAATGTGAAGTGGTTAATGGCAAAATTACATATGGATATTCACTGCCCTGGCTTTTATGAACAGTTATTGCATATGCTAAAGTCAATTCATTAAGTTCTGTAAAGTCATATTTTATTTGCCTGTCATTTATATCTACAATTAGTGAATTCTCCGCGCTATTTTTTTCAATTATTATACCCACATCTCCGTTAAAGATTTCTTTCTCATAATTATTTCGCAACTGCATAACTTTATCGCCTATTTTAAACTCAAAACTTTCCCTCATAATTAAGGTATTGTTATTGTTTAGTCCATTCTGAAGTATTTTGTTTAAATTTATTGCTCCGATTGCTCCCTTGTGCATTGGCGTAAGAACCTGAATATCTAACATTGGATTGTAATTATATTTTGACGGCAGCCTTCGTACACAAAGGTCGAGAATCATTTCAGTTATTTCCTTATCATTATTTTCTTCAATAAAGAACAGGTCGCTCTGTTTGTTATTAATCAGATCAGGTAATTTCCCTTGATTAATTTGATATGCAGCCAAAATAATTTTACTCCTCTCTGACTGCCTATAAATTTTTGTTAATGTACTGCAAGGTATAATTCCGGAAAAAATAAGATCGGAAAAAACGTTACCGGGATCGACAGCAGGTAATTGATCTGAATCCCCTACTAAAATTAGAGTTGTCTTTTCGTTTATTGCACTTAATAGATGATACATTAATACTGTATCAATCATTGAAACTTCATCCACAACCAATAGATCAACATCAAGCTCATTTCCCGCATTATATTCGAAAAAATTTTCAACGGGATTATATTCCAAAAGTCTATGGATAGTTTTTGCTTCATGATTTATTACTTCACTCATTCTATCAGCAGCTCTTCCTGTTGGGGCGGCCAATAAAATTTTTTTATTCATCATTTCATATATCTGTATAATGCCTTTAAGAGTTTCAGTTTTTCCTGTTCCGGGTCCACCGGTTAAAATCATTAAACTATATTCAACGGATTTCTTTATAGCATTGAGCTGTTCTTTAGAATAATTGCTTTGAATTTTTTTTAGTCATTTTAATTTATTTGGATTATTATTTTTATGAAGGGAAGCCAACATACGAATGCGTTTTTCAATTTCATTTTCGGCATATAATAAATAAGAAAGATAAACTCTCTCATTAACTATTTTTATCATACCTTCGTTTGCTAGTTCTAATAAACTAATATCAGACTTACTCATTTCATAATTCAGCAAAACTTCACAATGACCAATTAATTTAATTACCGGTAAGTAAACATGGCCAGCATTTGCAGCTTCATTTAGTACATATAGTATTCCTGCTTTAATTCTATATGGATGATTAAAATCAAAGCCTTCTCCTTGTGCGATTCTATCCGCCAGTTTAAATCCGATCCCGATCACATCATAAGTTAACTGATAAGGATTTTTTTTAACTACAGTTTTGGTCTGATTACCATATATTTTAAAGATTTTCATTGCTAACGCAGTTGAAATTCCGAATGATTGAAGATATATTAAAATATCTTTAAAACTCTTTTGCTTTTCCCAGCTTTTTTGATTTATTGCAATTTTATTTTTCCCCAGTCCTTTAATTTCATATAATCTATTAATCTCATCATCAAGTATTTTGAAGGTTTCTTCACCAAATTTTTTTACAATAATCTCTGCAGTTTTTTTACCTAAACCTTTAATTATCCCAGAGCTTAAAAATTTAATTATTTCGCCGGATGTTTCCGGGTAAAGGATGTTGAAACTTTCAAAGCTAAATTGTTTACCAAATTTTAAATTTGAATTCCAATCGCCTATTAGCTCAATATGCTGACCTGAATTTAAATGAGGTATAGTCCCGACTGCTTTAGTTCCATCTTCCAGATAAAAGACGCCGTATCCGGAATTTTCATTATAAAAAATAAAAGTATCGATATAGCCGGTTATTTTTTTCATATTTATTTTTTAGAATTTTCCAAGAAAGGATCAAACGATTATACAATATAATTATATAGGAACAATCATAAAATTCATTGAGAGTAATTTAATATAATTCGTCTTACGTAAAATTTAGTATCTATTTTACTGTATTTTATAGAACTTTATTCTATTTTAGATATATAAGAATTCATAAAAAGTTTGCAATAATTGAAGGGGTCACATTGTGAGTAACATAAAAAATAAAAAAGGCATAATTGCAATTTTAACCGGCGGTGGAGATGTCCCCGGGTTAAATCCTGCTATTCGTGCTGTAACAATTCGAGCTATTAGAGAAGGATTTCAAGTTATCGGAATCCGCAGAGGCTGGGCAGGGTTAATAGATATAATTCGCGATAAACATGCCGACAATTCAAATAATTACCTAATTCTAACAGAGGAAATAGTAAATAAAGCTGGGAGAACCGGTGGAACTTTCCTTCATACTTCCAGGACAAGACCAAGTCATATTCCCAGAATAAATGTTCCTGAACACTTAGCAGATAAATATAATGATGAAATCAATGATTTAACCCCTGAAGTATTGAAAAATTTGGACTTTCTGAATATTGACTATCTAATACCGGTAGGAGGAGATGATACGTTAAGCTATGCCGTTCAATTGCATAAATCCGGCGTAAAAGTCATTGCGATTCCAAAAACGATGGACAATGATGTCCCTGGAACTGATTATTGCATCGGATTTAGTACATGTGTAACAAGAACTATTATGTTAACACACAGTTTAAGAACATCCGCCGGGTCGCATGAAAGATTTTTGGTAATTGAAGTTTTCGGAAGATATGCGGGTTTTACAGCTTTACTGCCGACTATGGCTGGGGCAGCTAATAGATGTGTAATTCCGGAATACAAGTTTAATATTGAGTCGCTCACCGAATTAATGGTAGAAGATAGATTTACTAATCCGAGCAGTTATTCCGTAGTTCTGGTTTCCGAAGGCGCAATGTTTGAAGGCGGAGAAATGGTTTTTCAGAGTGATGAGAAAGATGCTTTCGGCCATAAAAAATTAGGTGGGATAGGAGATGTAATTTCAAACCAGCTTAAAGAACTATCTCCAAAATTTAATAATAATAAGAGGATTAATGTCATTAACCAAAGATTAAGTTATTTAGTACGATGCGGAGATCCCGATGCAATTGACTCTATAGTTCCTATGGCATTTGGTAATCTTGCTCTTGATTTAATGTTAAAAAGAATTCACGGTCGGCTGATAATTCTAAAGGAAGGAAGATATAATAACGCTCCAATTGATGTAATAACAAGCATGAAAAAAACTGTTAATGTTGAAAAGTACTATAATACAAAACGATTAAGACCTCATTATAAAAGTTTTGAATCTAAGCCTTTATTTATAATGACAAGTGAATAAATTATACTTTAATATTAACATTATTTTAAATAAAATTATATCAAACTAACAAAACCGAATTTTCAGCGTCCTGAAAATAAGTAGGGACCTGTTTGTCTGCATCTTCTTCAATTAGCCAAAACTCATTATCCAGAAGATATCTAAATTGATATTCATTATTCTTTTCCAGCTCAACTGTAAGAATAAATGAACCATCCTTCTTCTGTTTTTTCATCGGCGTGGCATGAGTATTCCAATTATTAAAGTCGCCAACCACGTGAGCTTTTTTATATTTTTTACCTATTTCTTTAGGAATTTTAAAAGTCACTTTGCATAATTGCCTATCAGGCTGATATGTTTTTTTAATCCCCAACTCTTCCTCCCATAATAATAAAAAAAAGTTAAATTGTTATTTACCGAAAATCTAAATTACCCTGGCTTTACTCTTCTAAATATTCTTAATGCACCTTCAATTGGGCAAACACTTACACAAATACCGCATCCGTTACATCCGGATCCGGTATATGCAATAGGGAAAAAGCCTTTTTTGTTCGCTGATTTACTTACAAACAAAACTTTTTCCGAACATTCTTGTGCACACAATTTACAACCATTACATAATTCGGAATTAATGCAAAGCCGTATACCATAATTATTTGTATCTCCAAGGCCATCTTTAAATGTATTATTTGCTAAAGTTAGATTTATTTTCCTAGCTCGTATCGGCCGATTAGCATTAATTTGAAGAAATACCTGCATATTCATCTTTAATCCCCGTTTATTAAATCTGCCTGTTATTAATTATAATATATAAAATTTTTGAAAAATTTTCGCTGTAAAAAGGCAATTATAATAAAAAATTAATATTTTGATAAAATTTGCTCGTTTTATTCACCATTTAGGTAATTTAATTTAAGTAATTATTTTACAATAAGTTATGAAACTGTTTTATCGAATTTTAATCAAAACCTTAATTTTTACTTAATAAATTTGGCGATTTATAATACATATAAATAAAATTTGCTCTTAATATTTTAAGTCAGATGAACTTACGAATCGAAACGCATCACACTTTTCAACTGTTCCAAAATTAAATAATTGACTATTCGGAAAAAGAAATTTACATTGTTATTAGATGAAATATAATTTCAACTTAAAGACATCAGAATCAAATTTTGGAAAAGAATTTATAAATTAATAAGTTGAAATTAGTTTATAGATTCGAGAACAAATAATGTGTTCAAATAAACAATTATTATTTTTAAAAATAAAAAGAGGGAAATTCTATTTTTCAAATAAATACCATCCAAATATCCGATCTCATAATAACAACTTTATAATAATAGCGGATTAATTTATTTAAGTTAACTGTTTAACAAAGGAGGAAAATATGCGATCAAGAATTTCTCAAAAGCGGAACGACAGACTAATTAAAGAAAGGAGAAAAGATACTTATAAAAACATTTCTGCTATACCGGAGAAAGCTGTGTGTAAAAATTGCGGCGTTACTTTTTCAAATGGACATTGGACGTGGAAAGAAAAGGATGAAAATTTTTATGAAACAATTTGCCCTGCTTGTAAACGTACAGAAGATAATTATCCTGCCGGATTAATTGAGATTAAAGGTAAATTCTATAACGAGCATTCTAAAGAAATTTCCAATCTTATCAAGAATACAGAGAAACTAGAGAAAAATGAAAGACCGTTAGAAAGAATTATGTCTATCAAAAAGGAAATAGGGCGCATAATAGTAACAACTACCGGAATTCATATTGCAAGAAGAATTGGCGAAGCGTTAAAAAGATCCTACCAAGGACTTTTTTCATTTCAGTACGGGGAAGGAGAAAAAAGTATTAGAGTGGTTTGGGAAAGACAATAATTTTCCCGATTAAGTTTATTTAAACACTAACTTATCGGACTTTTAAAATTAAAAATCAATTATATTTAGGTTAATAAATGAAGATTGCGCAGTTTAATAAAACTGCGCAATAAATAAAATATAGGGGTAAAATTTTTTATCAAATAAAACAAAGCATAAAAAGCTTAAAATGAACCAGCACATTTCAAATTAAAAAGAAAATTCTATCAGTAAAACTACAATCGTCATCATCTATTATTTCCAACTATCATAATTATATTGTTTATTAGTAATAGAAAGTTATGTTTATGACGTCCGGGAAAATATAAGTTTAATAAACGACGGTGATATTATGAAAAAACAACATTTTTTATTAGCTGTTGTTCTTTTCACGTTTATTGTCTCAGCGGTTTCATTTTCAAAAGGGAGTAAATCAATCAATTCAAATTCATCTTACAATTTGATTGAAGCAAATTATATGGAAGGATTGAAGTCGGATAATTTAGGATTGCGAATGAGTTGCGCATATTTTCTGGGGGAGATGAAATCTCCCAATGCTGTAATTCCTTTAATGAAAATACTAAACACTGAAAATCATGAAGGGATAAGAATTATTGCAGCATGGTCGTTAATTAAAATTGGAGACCCCAGAGGCATTTATCTGGTTAAAAGTCTGAGTGAAACTTGCAAAGATTGCTCGGTCCAATCAATGTGTGCATATTTTTATTACCACTATGTTCTTTCATCCGAAGGAAAGCTCAATTCGGACGATTAACTGAAAGTATATATATTTTCCGCCGGCAATTCATTTACAAAAGGATTTAAGAGCCGTTTAACACCGGCTCTTAGAAAATTATATATACTTATAAACCTTAGAAAAAATGTGTGTAATTACGTCAATTATAATAACTAAGGTTTAAATGATTTGTTAATATCCCCGGCAGCTATTCCTTTAATATTTTGGACTATACTTGTGTTGGAAATCGAAACAGAAACCGGAGTAGAAAATATCCAGTCAGGTATATAAAAATGGTTAATGGATCCCACAAATCTTTTAGCCATCAGCAAAGCATCATTACCATTAATAATTCCGTCATTATTCACATCTGCAGCTTTTATTTGCAAACTATCAAGATATATTTTTTTTGAAGAATATTTTAATACCAGCAAGGCGTCGGTTGAATTTACTCCTCCCCAGTTTCCAATCTTTTCGGCGGATAATATATAATTACCGGCTGTTAAATTCATGAACGAATATTTTCCATTTGCATTGGTTACTGTTTTAAGAGTATCACCGCTTTTACTAAGAATTACAGTAACATTTGATAAAGGACTTTCTTCCTTATTATCATAAATAATATTACCTGATAATTCAAACAAGGAAGTTGAGTTTTTAATTGTTACAATTCCTCCGTCAGGAATTATTTTAATTTCAGCTATTGTATTATTACTGTCCGCTGATGTTGTTGTTTCATAAATTTGATTGCCTTGAGAAACTTGGACATTTTTCCATCCTGTTGGAACAACAATTTTAGCAGTCAGCGGATAATTATAGATTGAATCATCCAAATTATCTGTAGGAATTATTTGAATTTTTGTCGAGTCGTTGGCTGCAACTATATATGAAAATTTTTCTCTCTCTTTAATATATCTAACAACATCACCCAACGGAGCAACCCAGATATAATTGCTGTCCGATTTTTGTTTTATCCATTGACATAATTCCGATAACCATTCCGTAGATACAGGATAGTACAAACCCAAACTAGAATCAGCAATTATTTGATAGAACGGCAAAACTTCGTGTGCAAGAAAAACGCTCCATTTACCATTGGCTATTGTTTGAGTTTGTAAAATATTCGTATACATATTAAACTCATCCTGATCATCACTAGGTGAATTTCTAGGTTGGTCAAATTGAATATCTGAAGAACCTAAAGTATAAAAGTCCATACCTGAAATATTAGAATTGCTAACATAGCTGCCGCATGTTCTGGCAGCTTCAAAATATTTTTGTGCAATATTTTCGACATTCTGATTGTATGTACAATAAGGATACGCCGTGGTAATACACTTTTGCCCGGCAATTTTCTCTTCAATTGTTTTTTTTGATTGGTATAGCTCATAAGTTATTGTTCCGGGAGTAGTTTCATCACCAATAGGAAGAGTTGTTAAGTCAGGATGATTTACTGTATGATCTCCAATTTCATTACCTTCCTGCGCCAACTGTTTAAATTCACTCCATAAACCATATCTCCATATTGTGGGAAGGCTATCACTTAAAGCTGACGATATAACATAATATGTTGCATGAAATCCAAAACTATTCATTATAGGGCGGACATAATCATACTGCGATTGCAGACCGTCGTCAAAAGTAAATGAAAACGCTGCTTTCCTACCATTTGCCCAAGTTTCTATATTAACTTGTCCGATTGAAGAAATTGAAGTTTCGATTCTATGTACATCTTTAGAATTTGTAAAGCTGTTTTTATTCTGAGGATAAGTAAAACTATTAAGGAAAGCAATAAAAAATAAAAATATTATAGTTTTTATCATTTGGTTTAACGGCAAATTAAAATCCTAAACAAATCATCCGGTTTTCTCTAATTCTTTCAAATTCACTATTTATTATTTGAATTATTTTGAGAAGTTATATATTAAAATAATACAGAAATATTATTCAATATCGAAACGTAACTTATTTTATTGATATAATTTTATAACAATAAGCCATATTAAGATAACCTGATTACTATAATTCTCAAATACCAGGCCAATATATACTGTATTTGGCTTTTTTAAAGTTGGATTTATTGCTTTATTAAATGTTTTTTAATAAAAGAAATGTATGTTTGGAAAAAGTTCTTGTAAAAGATTAAAAACCGTAAAAGAAGTATTTGATCTTTTGTGATACTATTAAAGACATTTTATCGCCTCTTGAAGTTGAATATGGCTGAATTCCCAAATAAAGAAATACTTTTTCACTTTCGGATAAAATAAATTTTTCGATTAATTTAAGTGAATATCCGTGCGAGCTAATCCCCACGGTTTCAATTTGTTCTTGAGTCAGCCATGCAATATCTCCAGGTTCAGTTCCGAGTAGTGCCGAATCTATAAATACTATTGCCTTAGCTTCACTCATTAATATTTGCTGAAGGTAGTTTTCCGGGTTGGTACCGGCATTAATAATTTGTGAATGCGTATACTCCGTCATATCCTTCAAATATCTTACAAAAAATAAGCCTGCTGCATCATCTGTTTTGTATGAATTTCCCATGCCTACAAACATAATTTCTTCAGGTTGGAAAGCAGAAAGTCTATTCCTTAAATCTTTTAAAGTCATATTATGTTTTTACCGTATTGATTTATTATATTTTTTTTTGAATTAATTACAAACTGAATCCACTTAAAAAAATTTTTTTCTATTTCAGACATTCCTTTTAGTTTAAAAGACTAATAATCATAATTATTAAAAAGATGTTGATAAAAAGCTATTAAAAATAACTAAGAAGTTCAATAAAGAAATAGTTAGATTAGGCATATTTTTTAAATCATAATATTTTTAATGGTTTTAGAACTTATTAAGTTAAATTAATTGCTGTTATTTTTTATGATATTAATTTATCTTTACAAAAAGAATAATTTTTATAGCAGCAATGTGGGATACTTCCTTAATTAATAAAATCGCAAGTCTATAGGTATAGAATTAAATGTAAACAAAGAATTGTTATATTGAGTCCTGCGTTAGCATTGCAGGAATTCTAATGGAAGGTAGAAATTTTGAAAGCTTCGAAGAAAATTTTTACCATGATTCAAGAACAGCAGTCAGTTATTTAAAAGGAGATTAGAGTGGAGGCGTTGCTGCAACTGTAAAACATCTTACAAAGAATAATCATGAATTCAACTAAAATTATGAATAATGAAATCTTTTTATAAAAAATTAATTACACCCTTTATTATTTTATTTGTTATTACAATTCTCGGTTTTATAATTGATAACTCGAATCATTTAAATACAGAGTTATCTGATACCGTTATAGAAAATAAGGTTGATTCTTTATTATCTCTAATGTCTCTCCAAGAAAAAATAGGCCAAATGACACAGGTTGACATTCTCGCAATAAAAAATCCCGAGGACATAGCTAAATATTCATTAGGATCAATACTATGTGGAGGTGGTTCGGAAATTAAAGATGAAACAGCAGCAGGATGGGCAAATTATTATGATACTCTTCAATCATATGCATTAAAATCGCAATTGAAAATACCGATTATTTTTGGAACTGATGCTGTCCATGGCCATAATAATGTATTAGGAGCAGTAATATTCCCGCATAATATAGGAATGGGTTGTACCAGAGATCCCAAGTTAGTTGAAGAAGAAGGCCGAGTGACAGCAGAAGAGATAACCGGGACTGGAATGAACTGGGACTTTGCTCCATGCATCGCAGTGGCAAGAAACGAGAGATGGGGAAGGACATACGAAAGTTATGGAGAATCTCCGCAATTGGTTTCAGAAATGGGTCGTGCTTTTATAGAAGGGCTCCAAGGGGCTAAATTTAAATCTCATTTATCTATAATTGCATGCGCCAAACATTTTGTAGGTGACGGTGGAACTGCTAACGGTAAGGATCAGGGCAATACCGAATGTGATGAAGCAACACTAAGAAAAATTCATTTACCCGGCTATATTGCTGCGATAAAAGCAGGGGTAAAAACCATAATGGTTTCTTACAGCAGCTGGAATGGAGTTAAGATGCACAAGAATAAATATTTATTGACTGATGTATTAAAAAAAGAACTTGGATTTAAAGGTTTCTTAGTTTCGGATTGGGCGGCAATTGATCAATTGGGAAAAAACTATAAAAGTGATATTGAAAAATCTATCAATGCCGGCCTTGATATGATAATGATTCCGAATGGCCCTGGTAAAAGAAATAATTACGCTGAATTTATAAATGATTTAAAAGATTTGGTTAATACAGGTGTAGTTCCTATGTCAAGGATTAATGATGCCGTTAAAAGAATCTTAAGGGTTAAATTAGAAATAGGTGTTTTTCAACATCCTTTTACAGATAAAGAATATACTTCAACCGTCGGATCAAAAGCTCATCGAGAAATTGCACGGCAATGTGTTAGAGAATCATTAGTTCTTTTAAAAAATTCGGGAAACATTTTGCCTCTATCTAAAAATATTAAGCATATAGTTGTCGCCGGCAAAAGTGCCGACAATCTTGGTTATCAATGTGGAGGTTGGACTATAAGCTGGCAAGGTGATAGTGGAAATGTAACAACCGGTGGAACAACAATATACAAAGCAATCAAACAAGCTGTTTCTCCCGAAACAGAAGTTACTCTTTCTATAGACGGTTCTGATATAAAAAGTGCCGATGTTGCCATTGTGTGCATAGGAGAAAAGCCATATGCGGAGACGTCGGGCGATAGAAAAAGTTTATCGTTATCAAAAGAAGATGAGGCGGTTATAAATTCCTTCAAAGCTAAAAGAATTCCGATTGTTGTTATTTTAATTTCAGGAAGACCTGTGATCATAAATTCCTTTCTTAATAAATCAAATGCATTCATCGCTGGATGGCTGCCTGGTACAGAAGGAGAAGGAATTGCCGATATTCTTTTCGGAGATTATAAACCGACAGGTAAGCTTTCACATTCATGGCCGAGAAGTATGAAACAAATCCCGATTAATGTTGGAGACAAAAATTACAACCCTCTTTTTCCCTATGGTTTCGGATTAACATATAATTAAAACCTATTAAATATAAAAGAAGCTGTCTCAAAAGAGTCATTCCGGGTTTGACACGGAATCTAAAATTACGATATTGTTGAAAAAAATATTCTGAATTAAGCTCAGAATTACTAACTACAGTTTTGAGACAGTCTTTTATATATTTAAAACACATTCCTATTTTTTAAATTTAATTCGCAGCTCGGTTCACATTAAATAAAATTTTCTATTATCCGTCTGTGAAGATTCTGGATCTTATGTTCTTTTAATGATTCTGAAATAACTATTTCAAGTAAGATTCATTAAAACAAAAAAGTTAATGTTTATTGATATGGGTAATACAAATATAAAAGTCGGTTTATCTTAAGCAGATATTATATTAAAGATTTTTTACTTATATAATAATTTTTATATTTGTCGTAATATTTGAGCGGGGATTATTATGAACATAAAAAAAATTTATTTCATTCTATTATTTATTTCTATTTTAATTCAAATACTTGGTGTTACTATGGCGCAATCAACCAGACCTATTCGTGATAACGTTGGATTTTGCTGGCAGCCGGATGAAATGAATACATTGATGAAATACCTTTCATCCCATGCCGGTAAGACAGCTGACTTCCCTTCTGCAAATCTTGTTGCAGCAATTTCACCTCATGATGATTATCTTTATGCAGGAAGCGTTTATTATCCGCTTTACAAATTAATTAAGACAAAAGAAGTTGTAATATTCGGAGTTACGCACGGAACTGTTAGAAAAGCAATGAATGATCCAAAGAATGTTCTGATCTTTGATGATTACAAACATTGGCATGGGCCTTATGGTAATTCGGTATCTCACCGCTAAGAGAAATAATAAAAAGCAGATTAAATAAAAACGATTTCATGGTCAGCGATAAAGCACAGGATATAGAACATTCGATCGAGGCACTAGTTCCCTTTCTTCAATATTACAATAGAGATATAAAAATAACTCCGATAATGGTTACTCAAATGCCGTATGAAAAAATGGAACAAGTAAGTGAAGAGTTATCAAAAATAATTTCAGATTATATAAAGCAAAATAATTTAAAACTAGGAAAAGATATTTTCTTTTTAATTTCAACCGATGCTGATCATTACGGCAGAGACTTTGATAATATTCCATACGGCGAAGATAAAAAAGCTCATGAAGAAGCTACCGCAAATGATAAAAGAATTGCCAAAGAATCTTTCAATGGAGTCTTAAATAATGATAAGATTAAAAATCTTACTAAGGAACTCTGGGGTATGCCTGCAGACAATCCTCCAAGCCCGGTTTGGTGCGGAAAATTCTCTGTCCCGTTCGGACTAATGACAACATCGAATATTATCAAAGAAGCAAGTAATAAAAACTTGACCGGAGAATTATTTAAATATTCTGACACTTATACTGAAGGAGTTATTCCTATTAAACATACAAACCTGGGAGCGACAGCACCATTCTCATTAAAACATTGGTGCGGATGGCTTTCGGCAGGTTTTTATCTGAAATAAAATTTCGTTTATAGCATTAATTTAAAATAAAAATTTACAACCATTTTTTAGATATTTCCCGATCACTTTATTATTATTTTAAATCGACTATTTATCTATGACTCAATTAAAAAAGGAACTTTCCCGTTTCGATCTTACTATGATTGCGATCGGATCAATGGTAGGTTCCGGAATTTTTTTAACTCCATCTTTAATTGCAAAAGCAATTCCATCGCCTTCCTTAATTATTTTTGTCTGGTTAGTAGGAGGTTTAGTAGCTTTATGCGGCGCTTTAACTTTTGCTGAACTCGGTTCATTAATACCTGAGGCAGGAGGAGTTTATGTTTTCCTTTCCAAAGGATACAGCGACCTTGCAGGATTTCTTTACGGCTGGGCTTATTATTTAGTGGTAAACACAGGCGGTATTGCCGCATTAAGCGTTGCCTTTGCGACCTATCTGGGATTCTTTGTCCATTTAAATCCTGTTGGAATTAAAATAGTGGCAGTTACCGGAATTTTTATTTTAACTGTCATTAATGTTTATGGTGTGAAAATTGGTGGAATATTCAGCGATCTTTTTACATTGTTAAAATTGATCGGAATATTTGGAGTTATAGTAATAGGATTTTTATTAGGCAGCAGCCACATTACAAACTTTTCTGTTTCATTATTTAATCATAATACAAGCTGGGGAGGAATAGCGGTTGCGATGGTCGGAGTTTTGTGGTCATACGGCGGATGGCAGCATGCGACTTATACAGCAGGAGAAGCAAAAAATGCAAAACGTGATGTTCCGATTGCTATGATTATTGCCGCTTTAGCAGTTACATTTATTTATATCTCGATAAATATTGCTTACATGTATCTGCTCACCCCTTTGCAAATTGCCTCATCTTCTGGTGTTGCCGCTGATGCAGTAAAATCAGTGGTTGGTAATTTAGGTGGCGGACTAATCGCTCTTGCAATTTTTATTTCAACTTTCGGAACTGCAGGGATTTACACATTAACTGCGCCGCGAATTTATTTTGCTATGGCGAACGATGGAATATTTTTTAAGAAAGTTAGTAAGATTCATCCAAAATATAACACTCCTTATTTTGCTATAATTATTCAATCTACATGGGCAGTTCTCTTGGTTCTATTCTGGGGAACATTTGAAAATTTAATTTCCTACGTTGTTTTCACTGATTGGATCTTCTTTGCCTTGGCCGCATCAACTGTTTTTATTTTTAGAAGAAAATTGCCAAACGCTCAACGTGAATATAAAACACTTGGTTACCCGATAACGCCATTATTCTTTATTTCAGTTGCAGTGTGGTTTGTTATAAATACTCTTATAGAAAGGCCGGAGCAGGCAATTGCCGGAATTATTATGCTGGCCTTAGGTTTGCCAGTTTATTACTATTGGAAGAGAAAGACTGCTGTAAAAAATATATAATTGATTATATTTTATACTATAACATATCTTGTAGGGACAACTCGCGAGTTGTCCCTACAAGATGAATAAATATTGAATTTCCGTTTATTATATATTTATTAATCAAGAATTGGGGAAATAATTAATGATACACAGAAAACCCAATAGGTTAAAAGATTATGATTATTCAAATGCAAAATGGTATTATGTAACAATTTGTACGAATGATCATAAAAATTATTTTGGTGAAATCATTAATGATAAAATGAATTTGAATGATGTCGGTAAGATTGTCGAGATATCATGGAAGTGGCTTTCTAAACAATATAATTATTGTCAACTAGATGAATATGTAATTATGCCTAATCATTTCCATGGAATAATTATTATTGACCCTGTTTGTCCAACCAATGTAGTGATAAATCGCGACTTGTCACTATCGCAACAAAAGCCAAAAATAAATCCTTTATCTGAATTAATCGGTGCATTTAAAACAAAATCTTTAAAGGAAATTCATTTAAATGGGGATTCAAAATTTAAGTGGCAGCGGTCATTTTATAACAGGATAATTCGAAACGAAAAAGAATTGTTTAATAGCAGATAATACATAAAACAAAATCCATTAAAATGTAATTTTGAAAAAAGCATTAATAATTTAGATATTTGAGAGAGTGTAAAAAGAATACCTGTTAAAATGAACGAAATAGTTATATATAAAACGCCGGACAATGAAACTAAAGTAGAAGTTCGATTTGAAGAAGAAACGGTTTGGTTGAATCAGAACCAAATCGTTAGTTTATTTCATTCAAGCAAAGCAACAATAAGCGAACATATTAAAAATATATACTCAGTAAAGGAATTAGATAAAGGATCAACTGTTCGGAAATACCGAACAGTTCAAAAGGAAGGGAACAGGAATGTCACAAGAGAGAGATTATATTATAATCTCGATATTATAATTTCAATTGGATACAGAGTAAATACAAAACGAGGAATCTTATTTCGCCAGTGGGCAACTCAAAAGCTGAAAGATTATCTTGTCCAGGGTTACGCAATAAATCAAAAGCGTTTGGAAGAAAGAGAACTGGAATTAAAATATTTGAAGTCGGGCATTTCAATAATTAAAAGAACGATCGAGAACCAATCAATAAATTTTGATGATGCAAAAAAACTGACTTCACTCTTGGAAGATTTTTCATCCGGACTATCTTTACTTGACGATTATGACCATGGAAAACTTGATGTTAAAGGTAAGAGCAGGAAAAAGACGATAATTATAAAATCTCATGAATACAAAAAGCTAATTGAAGCAATGAGAAAGGAATTTAAGTCAAAACTATTTGGAAAAGAAAAAGACCGAAGTTTTGAAAGCTCGATTTCTCAAATTTATCAAAGCTTTAACGGTAAAGAGCTATATTCTTCAATTGATGAAAAAGCGCTATGCTGCTTTACCTAATTGTGAAAAATCATTCTTTTATAGATGGCAATAAACGTATTGCTGCTGCATGTTTTTTATATTTCCTTGAAAGGAATAAGATTTTATACAAATCAAAAGGATCACCGATAATAAGCAACGATGCAGTGGCTTCAATTACATTACTGATTGCAGAAAGTAAGCCTGAAGAAATGCAAACCGTTAAGAATGTCATTATAAGTATATTAAATAGAAACGCTGAAGGATAAATTTAAAAACGAAAAAGATAGATGTCAGAATTTAAAACTGCCGGAAGGCAAGCCGGAAGAAATACAAAACAAGTAATCGGGGCATGTTTAGGAGCTTCTTCTATTTCTTTTGTAAGAATTACAAAAGATAATTCTCTAATAACCATTAACAATGTATTAACACTTCCGCATAACGGAGATCCTAAAAAAGTATTCAAAGAAAAATTAATTGAATTTACTAACGGAAACATTCCCATCGTAGTAACCGGCAGAAAATTTAGAAACCTGGTAAGATTCACAAACATCCCGGAACCTGAAGCAACAGAATATGCTTTTACATTTCTTAATAAAAATAAAGAACCTTATTCCGCAATAGCATCGCTCGGTGGAGAGACTTTTATGGTTTACACATTGGATGATGAAGGAAAAATTTCCAATGTTATTACTCGCAACCAGTGTGCTTCCGGTACCGGTGAATTCTTCCTTCAGCAGATTAAGAGAATGAATTTAGGATTGGATGAAGTAATCGATATTGCTAAAGATGCAGAACCGTTTAAAGTATCCGGCAGGTGCTCTGTATTCTGTAAATCGGACTGCACACACGCATTAAACAAAGGAATAAAAAAATCAGAAGTTACAGCCGGACTCTCTCAAATGATGGCGGAAAAGGTTGAGGATCTTCTTAAAAAAGTTAAGCCTGGAAAAGTTTTAGTTGTAGGCGGAGTAACTAAAAATTCAGTTGTCATTGAATTTCTAAAAAAACAGGTTCCGGAAATTGTTATTCCTAATGAAGCTTCTTATTTTGAAGCTTTAGGAGCGGCACTTTACGGACTTGAACATGAAGTAAATATTATTGAAGATCATGAAGATATTTTTATTCCAAGAAAAAGCTCTTTTGTTTTTCATCAGCCGCTGGGAAAGTATAAAGATAAAGTTCACTTCAAATCAATGGAGAAAGGAAAAGCAAAAGACGGTGACATCTGCATTCTGGGACTTGACGTCGGCTCAACAACTACAAAAGCAGTAATAATTAGAAAATCCGATAATAAAATTCTCGGTTCGGTTTATCTTTATACACATGGCAACCCGGTTGAAGCTTCAAGAAAATGTTATTCGGAATTAATCCGGCAGATTCCCGAGAAAATAAATATAATAGGAATCGGCACGACCGGTTCAGGACGACAAATAGCAGGACTTCATGCTTTAACTGAAGGAGTAATAAATGAAATCGTAGCTCACGCGACTGCTGCAGTTTATTTTGATCAGGAAGTTGATACAATTTTTGAAATAGGCGGACAGGATGCAAAGTATACTTACATAGTAAATAAAATTCCTGCAGACTATGCAATGAATGAAGCCTGTTCAGCAGGAACCGGATCTTTTATTGAAGAATCTGCTTACGAATCTCTCGGGATAAAAGTCACGGAGATAGAGCCAATCGCAATGAAAGGTGAATTGCCGCCAAACTTCAGTGATCAATGTGCGGCTTTTATAAGCTCAGATATAAAAACAGCGCTGCAGGAAAATATTATTAAAGAAGATATAGTCGCCGGGCTGGTTTATTCAATTTGCATGAATTATGTGAATCGTGTTAAAGGCAACCGTCCCATAGGTAAAAAAATATTTATGCAGGGCGGAGTATGTTATAATAAGGCAATTCCTATTGCAATGGCTGCGCTGACTAATAAAGAAATTATTGTTCCTCCTGAACCTGGCTTAATGGGTGCGTTTGGAGTTGCATTTGAGATAAAAGAAAAAATTGATTTGGGCTTAATGAAATCCGGAAAATTCTCTTTAAAAGAATTAGCAGAAAGAGAAGTAAGTTTTAGGAAGCCTTTTATTTGTGCCGGAGGAATTGAAAAGTGCGATCTTGCTTGTCCGATAAATCTAATTACAGTTCAGGGTAAAACTTATCCCTTCGGCGGGGCTTGTAATAAATATTATAATCTATTCAATAAGACCAAAGTTGATGTTGATAAATATGATTATATACAAAAACGTCATGACCTTACATTCGAAAAATTTTGCCTACCCCCCGCCCTACTTCCAAAAGAAGAGGGAGAAAACCTCACAACAACAATAGGAATAAATCAATCTTTTCATACTCATACAATTTATCCGCTTTATTATAATTTTTTTACTAAGCTTGGATTTAAAGTAATCCTTTCGGATAAAGTTGATGAGCAGGGACTTGAAAGAGAAAATACTTCTTTCTGCTATCCGGCTCAATTATCCTTAGGATTATTTGCAGATTTAATTAAGAAAAATCCGGACTATTATTTCATTCCCGAAATCTTTGAAATGTATGTAAATGATTCCAGTCATCACAGGCTTGATTTTAACAGCACATGTGTATTTGTAAGCGGAGAACCTTTTTACTTAAAACAGGCATTTAAGGATCTCGTCCCGGAAGAGAAATTAATTACTCCATATTTTAATTTTGCGAACGGCTATGATAAAGAAGAACAGAAATTTATTGAAGTCGGAAGACAATTGGGCATAAATGATGAAGAGAAAATAAAAGAAGCTTTTCATTTTGCACTTAAGATACAAGATGATTACACAAATGAACTTTTTGAAATGGGAAGACAGTTTACTGAGTTTTTGAAACAGCATCCGCAAGAAATGGCAATTGTTCTTGTTGGTAGACCATACAATTCATTTACCGAATTCGCTAATAAAGGGATACCTAAAAAATTTGCTTCGCGCGGAGTGTACGTTGTCCCTTACGATATGTTCGATTACAGGAATGAAATTATTGATGACAATCAGTACTGGGAAGGCGGAAAGAAAATATTAAAAATTGCAAGGATTATAAAAAATAATCCGCAGTTTTTTGCAACGTATATTTCAAATTTTTCTTGCGGACCGGATTCATTTTTATTGACGACATTTCGTTCAATTATGGGAACCAAACCTTCTTTAACTTTGGAACTGGACGGTCATACTGCCGACGCCGGAATAAATACAAGGATTGACGCCGCTCTAGATATAATTAAAAATTACAGAAAGATTCAAAATAAAATAAGCGATCCGGATTACAGCGATTTTGTTCCTGCAAGAATTGAGTTCGGTTCCGATCAGGGATACTTTATTACTTCTGAAGGAGAAAGAATTCCTTTATCGGATCCAAAAGTCGATATATTAATCCCTTCCATGGGAGATCTTGCAGCACCAATGTTTGCCGCCGGCTTAAGAAGCCAGGGATTTAATGCTATTGCAATGCCGGAAGGAAATCCGGAAATTCTAAAATTAGGAAGATCGGTATCAACCGGGAAAGAATGCCTTCCGCTGCTCATGTGTGTTGGTTCTTTGCTAGATTATTTAGAAAATAAATGGGACGGGAGACAGTATGTTGCCTTCTTTCTTGTCTACGGCGCCGGAAACTGCAGACTTGGACAGTATCCTGTTTTTATGCGTGAGTTTATTAAAAGAAAAAAATTAAGAAATGTTACAACCTTAACTTTAATGAATGAAGACGGCTTTGCAGGTTTAGGACCTAATTTTGCTCTGCGAGGAATACAGACCTTGTTTGTAAGTGATGTTCTCGACGATATCCGCTCCGGAATTATGGCTCATGCTTCAAACCCTGATGAGGGATTAAAAACATTTTATAAAGGCTATGATGAATTAAACAAAGTTTTTGAGAAAGAACCTGATAATATTTATAAAGCATTAAAAAAGTTTTCGGAATTAATAAAAGAAAAAGTAACTGCCAAAGTCCCTATTCATCAAGCTAAATATATAGCTATGTGCGGTGAGATTTATGTAAGACGAGATCACTTTTCACATAAATGGCTGAATAAACATTTCGCTAAGAAAGGGTTTATTCTTAAAGATTCTTATGTATCGGAGTGGATTTATTATGTCGATTATCTTTTAAAACAAAAGCTGTTGGAACCTGATACCGCTTTGAAACAAAAACTTGAAAGATGGATTAGAGTAATTTACATGAGGATTGCAGAATACAGAATTAAAAAGATATTATCGAAAACCGGCTATTATAAATTTTCATTAACAAAAGTGGAAGCTTTGCTGAAGAGAAGCAAGCACATTATACCAATGGAATATAAAGGCGAACCTGGACTAACATTAGGCGTAGCACTTCACGAAAGCTTGGATAAATATTGCGGAGTAATTAATCTTGGACCATTCGGATGTATGCCTACAAGATTTACCGAAGCACTAGCGGCTTCGGAAATGAAAGTCGAGAATAAAATTTTTGCCGAAAGAATTATTAACAAGAATTATAAACTACCTGAACTCTTCAACGGCAAAACGAATATTCCTTTTTTAACTATTGAAACTGATGGGAATGTTTATCCACAGGTAATTGAAGCAAGGCTTGAAACATTTGCATTACAGGCTGAACGAACTGCCGGCTTAATGAAAAAAGCAAAGTTAAACGGATATGGGAAATTATAAGAGAGGATATTTATATATTATAAAAATAAACCTAGAATAAATAAATTTCGTTATTGTAAGATAGAACCTATTATATCCGGATTAAAATAACAGAAAACTGGTGTTTAAATTTAATTAAGCTTAATTCTATTTTATTTCACTATTATGATTTACTTTTAAATGCGGATTTGGCCGATAATCTTGGGATTGATTTGATTCCTCAATACTCAATTCTTTTGCTATTCTTTCAAAATCGGGGAAATAGATAGTTGCTCCTTGAAACTTAAGAATTCCGCTTACATAAGGAATTTGTGTTGTGGGTTTAAAATCCAATGATTTCTCAACAAAGATTTGATCAAGAGCCAGTATTTCTATTATTTTATCTACGGTATATGCAAATTTTTTACCGAAAATATTTACAAGAATAATTCTTTCTTCCGGGTTTTTCCGGTTAAATTTTTCTTCGGCAGTTCTAAAAGTTTGAATAATTTTATATTGTTCACTTTTATAGATTATAAAATCTCCACCTAAACGTGCAAGCTTATTTAACTCATCAATTTTTAATATTGAATCTATAATGTCAAGCGAAGTGCAATATTCTTGCTCTCCAATTTTAAAGGTAACTATCCCATGTGTAGTTTTAAACAAAGAAGAGGAATCCGTCATATATTTAACCCGGCATTATTAAAAATTAGGTACTCTCCTTTAATAAAATTCTAACGAAAAGAAGTAATTTAAATTTTATTCGATATTAATTATTTCCCATTAATTACAAACGATAAGTTGCTTATATCAATAATTTATTATTAATTCATCCGAAATAATATGAAAATTTTTTGTATATATAATAAAATTAAATAACTCCAAATTAAAATAAAAAATATTATTTAACTCGTGCAAGATTATAATTATTAATTTTAACCTAAAAAGTCGTCTTTGTCACATAAATTATTATCGTTCTGTTTATTTAAAATCATTTATGCAAGCATATTCAACCGGAAATACGCAAATAAAAAATTTTAATTTTTACAATTTATTTATGACCATGTCTATTAGGCTCAATTTATAAAGGACCAATAAGTAATAATTACATCATCTTTTACGAACTTACCTAAAATTTTCCATCCATTTTTTTAAAAAACTTAAAAAGACACCTTTTGCTATTTATTTCGCAAATATTTCTTTGGTTCCAAATTTGTAGTCGAATATTTAATCAAATAAAAAACATCAAAAAGCATCAAGAATATTCAAATGAAAATTCTTAGACTGACTTTAATAGCTACTCTATTTGCTCTTACAGCTATTAATTCACAGATTATTAATAACAATTTTCTGGTTACTGAAAGTAACGATACTGCTTATACGGTAATTCTACAGCTAAGTGTAAATCAGAATACTTCTCTTTTAGGAAATTCAGTAGTTCGTTTTTCTTATGATACAAATGCTTTTTATTTTCCGCAGGTTCCTAAAGAAAATGTTGACTATCAGTTTTATAATCTCAACAATTCTGATTATTATTATTCCGTATCTCATCCTTCTTCAAATATTATTTCAATAAATGTTGCCAATATATCGGGTACTGGAACTACTCTATCGAGCAATTATTTGAATATGGTAAGAATCCATTTTAGAAAAATAAAAGTTTCGGATAATGCGAATATCCAGCCTGTTTTGAGACAATTTTTTAGCCCATTATCTTCCGATCTATGGAACCTGGGAAGCTGGCATTATTCTCCAGTTCCTCTAATTTTAACCGGAGCTGTAATATTAGATTCTGCAACTGTTGAACTTACATTTTCCGAACAGTTGGACAATACTTCTGCAACAGATGTTTCTAATTATACAATAGACAATAATATAACGGTTAAAAGCGCAGTATTATCTTCAAATCTTACAAAAGTTACTCTTAAAACATCAACTCTTTTGTCCAACAAAACATATACTGTTACTGTTCAAAATGTAAAGGACAGTTTTGGGAATCCTATTTTAACCGGTAATAATTCATTCCAATATTATTATCAAGTAGATACCACGCCTCTAAATGTTTCAAGTGTAACTGTTAATAATAATCATACTGTAACAATTCAATTTAATAAAAGATTGAACATAGCATCCGCAGTTAATAAAAATAATTATAATTTTTCGAACAATTTACAAATAAGTCAATCAAAATTGCTGCCTGACTCAGAAACTGTTTCGTTAAAGACTTCAACCCTGCAAAAAAATACAACTTATAACCTTACTATTAAAAATGTGGAAGACAGAGCAGGAAATATGATTGCCCCGAATCCTGTTATCGAAACACTTGCACTTCCTTCAAACGGCAACGGGACCCAAAAACAAAATCAATTCGTTCAAGCAACCTCAACCAGCTGGGTTCAGAATTATTCACCTGAAAATGTTATAAATAGCAGCGGAAGCAACAGCGATAGTTCAAGATGGTTAAGCGCAACTCCTATGCCAGATACAATTTCACTTGATATGGGACAAATAAATCCGCTAAATAGTTTACAAATTTCTTTTTACAAATGGGAAGCAGGCAGACTATATGAATATTCCATTTACTCTTCGAAAAATGAACATAGCTGGAAGCCGCTAATAGAAAATGTATGGTCTGATAGTGCTCAATGGACTGAAGTTGATTTTGATTCGACAGATGCAAGATATATAAAAGTTGTATTAACCCAATCTAACCAAACTCAATGGGCAAGTATTTGGAAGATTGAAGCCTATGGAACATCCACAGAACCATTAAATAATTTTAATTCAACCATACCAAATAAATTTGAACTTTCTCAAAATTATCCGAATCCATTTAATCCGTCAACTAAAATTGACTTTTCGGTGCCTCAAACAAGTAATGTGGAAATTACTATTTATGATATTCTGGGTAATAAAGTAAAAGAATTGGTAAATGGTTTTAAGGACGAAGGAAATTACACAGTAGTATTTAATGCTTCAAATTTATCAAGCGGAATATATTTTTACCGGCTGCAGGCAGGTAATTTTATAGAAACAAAAAAAATGATCCTTCTAAAATAATATTAACAATTCCGGTAAGAAATTTTATATATATCGGGGCATATTTGTCTTTTTCTCAATAATAATAAGGAAAACGACATAATTGGCTCTCATTGCCAGAACTGACGACAGAACCAAAATCTATAACAAAAACACCTTCAATTTTGCGCAAAATATAAATAAAAATGCTGGTCTTAAACTTGATTGTAGTAATGTAATAGATGATATAGATGATTTAAGATTAGTTCGAAACAGGGAATTTACAGATGAAGGAATTTTGGCTTACTATCGCTTTGAGTATTTTTACAATCTTTTCAATCCAACCACAAACAATTAATGGTAAATTTTTGATAGTTGGTGAAAACGACACCAGTTACACGGTAAAATTGCAATTAAATGTTCAGCAATCAAATGCGTTGCTGGGTAACTCGGTTATACGCTTTACTTATGATACGAACTCAGTTTATTTTCCGCAAAATCCTACAGAAAATAAGGATTACAATATTTATAATCTAACTAGTTCTAACTACGTATATTCTATTTCTCATCCATCATCAAATACCATATCAATAAATATAGCACTGATAATAGGAAAAGGAACTGAAATTGGAGATACTGCGACTGATATTGCTACGATATATTTTTCTAAAATTAAACAGGGTGGCGATATAAATGTTCAACCAACAATAATGCAATTCTTCAGCCCGGGGTCTGCTACTTTATGGTCTGTAGGAACTTGGAATGATGAGATTTTAACTTCTGTCGGTCAAAGTGGAAACTCTCCAACAAAATTTGAACTGAACCAGAATTACCCGAATCCTTTTAATCCTTCTACGACAATAAAATACCAAATTCCTAAAGCCGGTATGGTATCAATAAAAGTTTATGACATCCTAGGGCAGGAAGTTGCAATTTTGGTAAATGAAATAAAAAATTCCGGCAGTTACCAAGTTAATTTTAACGCAAGTAAATTAGCCAGCGGCACATATATTTACAGGCTGCAAGCCGGTTCTTTTGTTCAGACAAAGAAAATGCTTCTGCTGAAATAATTTTGTAAAAACAAGACACCCTGTGTTTTTAATGCACTAGGTACCTGAGAAGCTTTAATTTTCTCATATTTATTCAACAAAAGTTTGAGGGCTCTGGAAGGCAATCTGTAATTACAAATTGCTTTTCAGTTAGCCTTCGGCGACATTTAAAATTATAAATATTTTAAACTGTTCCAATTCCACATCTTAATTCTTACTTCCCCTTAGAAAAGCAAATGTTAGAAAGGGCGATTCAGAAGAAAAATTACTTTTATAAAAGGGATACGAAATGAAAAATTCACTTTTAAAACATTCAGTCTTTATAATTCTAATTTTTTGTACCTCAAATATTTATGCACAAGTGATTATAATTAATCACAACTGCATTAATTTGTCACAAATCCAGGATAAATTGATTGATAGTGCTAAGGCTAAGCTGCACATAGCATATGGACACACTTCGCATGGGAGCCAGTTAATTGACGGGATGAACGGTTTGCATTCATGGAAAGGAGATTTGTATGCTTTCGGCAGCAGCGGCTATAGTAATGAGCTTGAAGTACATGATTATGCTTTTAATGATTACGGTGGTTTTGACCTCGGCAATCCGGATAGAATAACCTGGGCTCAAGCAACAAGGGATTATCTTAATAATTCCGATAATAATAATATAAATGTCGTTATCTGGAGCTGGTGCGGGGAAGTAAGCAGTGCTGACTCAAACGATATTGTTACTTACTTAAATTTAATGTCCAATCTGGAAATTGATTACCCTAAGGTTGTATTCGTCTATATGACCGGACATCTTGACGGTACAGGTTTATATGGGAATTTAAACAAAAGGAATGAGCAAATAAGAAAGTATTGCAAAAACAATAATAAAGTATTATACGACTTTGCAGATATTGAATCTTATGATCTGGAAGGTAATTTTTATATGGACAAATTAGCGAACGATGCATGCGATTATGACAGTGACGGTGATTTAGTTAGAGATAAAAATTGGGCGACGGATTGGCAGGATAGTCATGTTGAAGGAGTAGATTGGTTTAATTGCGGTGCGGCGCATTCCAAACCTCTTAATGCAAATATGAAGGCTTATGCTGCCTGGTGGCTTTGGACTTCAATTGCAAATTTAAAAATCATTACAAAAATTAACACAGCAAATTCAAAAACATTTAAATTTTCGTTGGAACAGAATTATCCAAATCCCTTCAATCCGACTACTATGATAAGATACTCTATCCCGGAGGTGAGTAATGTACCGGTAAGTTTAAAAATATACGATATTCTCGGCAGAGAAGTTGAAACTTTATTAAATAGAGATCAAAAAGCAGGAAATTATGAAGTTGAGTTTAATGCAGGCAAATATACAAGCGGAATGTACATTTATAAGTTAACGGCAGGTAATTTTAATTCAATTAAAAAGATGATGCTGGTGAAGTAACAAATTGAATCTTAAAGAAATTTGATATTTGTACCCCGGAGAGGATTCGAACCTCCGACCAACAGTTTAGGAAACTGCTGCTCTATCCATGCTGAGCTACCGGGGCATATTTTCAAAGAAACTTTTTCTTTACAAAAATAAGCAACTTATAAAATATTAAAAAGTAAGGATCAATCTCGAATAAGACAATTTATAACTAAATTAATGTATTGAATAAAATTTATAAATTTTAAAACTTTCAGGAAGTATTTGAATCTGCATTTTAGCTCCTATTTCCGGCGAACCGGATATATTCCCTTTTTCTCCTGTTATCAATTCTTCATATAAATATTTATTACCGTTTAACGGCAAATCGAACTCATCGGTTTTATTTCCGGCATTAAATACTGCTATAATTTTATTCGAATTATAATCTCTTTCAAATGCAAATGTATTTCTTTTATCATTCGAATATAAAAAGTTTAATGATCCGAATTTTAGTGCAGGATTATCATTTCTAATTTGAATAATTTTTTTATAAAAAGACAAAAGCTTTTTATCCTGTTCTACTTTATAAATTCCAAATCCTTTTTTAAAACCCGATGCCGGAGTAATCACTTGATCATCATACTTTAAATTATCCCACACCATCGGCTGCCTGTCGTCAGGATCATCTGCACCCCACATTCCAACTTCATCACCATAATATATCATTGGAGCCCCGCGGTATGTCATCTGGAATACAGCTATCAATTCCTGCTTTTTATAATCAGCCGATGTAGGTTTTCCGACATAATAATTCGGATTTTTTCCGTCTGCATCATGATCATATTTTCTATCAGGATTAGCTATCATCGATGCTATCCTTTCGGTATCATGACTATCGACAAGATTCTGTAAAATATCCAAATTCCTTTGAGGGTAAGATTTATCTATCTCATGAAGCTTTTTTATGAACTCACCTGCCGTAATTTTATTTTTATTTGCAATAAAAAATTGATCGACTGCAAAAGCAAAACTATAATTCATCAGTGCATCGAAAGGGCCATTTTTAGTTATGTATTCCGGGTATAATCCCCAAAGTTCACCGGTAATAAATGCCTGAGGATTTATTGATTTAACCAGATTTCTCCAGCTCTTCCAAAAGCCAAACGGTATTTCGTTAGCTACATCAAGTCTCCAGCCGTCAATGCCATCGGATGGATCACCGTCATTATTGGGATCCATCCATCTTTTTGTAATATAAAAGATATACTGTTTAGGGCCCGGCGCAAGATCGTTCTCCGTTCTGTTAAATTCCGGTAATGATTTTACTCCTGCCCATCCTTTATAATCAAGCTTATTATTTTTATCGTTGAATGAAGTTATCTCATACCAATTTTTAAATTTAGATTTTTCTCTATTTTTGATTATATCCTGAAAAGCCCAGAAATGTTCACCGGTATGATTAAACACGCCGTCGATTATTATTTTCATTCCCCGCTTATGAACTTCTTCAATTAATTTAAGAAATAGTCTGTCTGCCGAAGTCCATTTCCATGTAGAGGGATCATCCGGATCCTCCGCAGCAATTATCTTTTTATCTCCTTCCGGATCAGGACCGAAATTCACATCTATATGATGGTAAGTTGAAGCATCATATTTATGGAGCGATACTGCATCAAAGATTGGATTAAGATAAATAGCGCTGATTCCCAAATTCTTTAAATAATCCAAATGATCTATTATTCCCTGAAGATCCCCGCCGTATCTTCTTTCATATAAATGACTTCTAAAACTGCCTCCTAATTTTCTTTCCCACTTCGATTCTGCGAACCAATCGCCTGTCCAATTAGTTACTTTCCAGCCCGGAATTTTTCTCCCTGATTCAATATCAACTTTATCAACAAGCGAGGAATCGTTTGAGGTATCCCCGTCTGCAAATCTTTCCGGGAAAATTTGATACCAGACAATGCCTCTAGCCCATTCGGGGAATTTATCTTGAGCCTGGATATTTTGAGACAGGATTAAAGCACCAACCAGCAAGAATAAAATACACGTTAATTTTTTCATAAAGAAAATTCTCTCTTCATAATTGCAAGTGATTCCAAAATGCTATGAGGCTGATAACCGAGTTCAGTTTCGGCTTTAAGTGTTATTAAACCCGATTTTAAAGGCCTTGGAGCAGGCTGGTTTAATTCTTCCGTCTTAATTGAATTTATTAAATCTTTATCGAGATTAAAAAAATCCGCAATTAAAAGAGTAAAATCGAAACGTGAGAGAAATTCCTTACCGCCTATATTGTATATGCCCTGTTTTCTAAATTCTATTATTTTATTAATTGCAATAACAAGATCATCTAAAAAAGTCGGATTATTTATTTGATCAGTCACAATTCTTATTCTTTCACCGGAACGGACAGAATTAATCACCCACCTGACAAAATCCGGCCTGCTGTCTGCAATGCCGTATAAAACATTGGTTCGTATTATTGAATTCATCGATCCGCTAATTTTCAAAGCATTTTCACTAGCCAATTTAGTTCTGCCGTAATATCCCAAAGGATTAGGTTTGGCAGTTTCGTTATAAGGTCCGCTTTTTCCGTCGAAAATATAGTCGGAAGAAATATGCACCAAATGAGCATCCAGCACACGACAAGTTTCCGCCAGATATTCAACTCCTTTAACATTAAGTTTCCATGCCTGTTCACGTTCGGTTTCGCTTCTATCAACATTTGTATATGCCGCCGTATTCACGATAAAATCAGGGTAAAAATCAAATACTACCCTTTTAATACTTTCCCTTTTTGTTAAATCGCAGCAGACGTATTCAGTACCATTGAATACCGGCGACGGTTCTATTGAGCATCCAAGCAGTTCAATATTTTCCTTTTGGGAATAAAAATTTATTACCCTTTGACCCAGCATACCGTTGGCACCAACAACGAGTATTCTTTTTTTAATTAAATCGTTTGAATACATCTTTTTTTAATTCTGAAAAATTTTTTAACTCTTTATATGAAGCTGCACAACCAGCAGCAATGTTAGCAATTGTCAACGATTCATTTATATTTTTTGTTTTAATATAATGATAAAAAAATATTGCACCAAAAACATCCCCGCATCCAATCATATTTTTAGATTCAATTTTAATTGAAGATTTAAATGTCGAAATAATTTCTTTCCCGTTCATACTAAAAATTTTTGCTCCCGAGTCTCCTTTTGTAACAATTAGATATTTTACACCGAAACTCAAAATTTCTCTAGCTATTTCCAGTTCACTTGAATTGTCACTCAAAGTTTTCAATTCGCTTTCATTAGCTTGAATTATATCCGCTGACGCAGCCCACTCATTAAATAATGGAATCTTCCTGAATTCCCTTTTTAAGTTTTCATCAAGTCCTCGTGAAAGAGTATGAATATCAATATAAATTAAACCTTTATATGCTTTTCGAATATTTTTTATTTGATCCAGGCTAATATCAAAGCCGGTAATCATATTAATCAATACACCGTCAAATATGTTTAATCCGTTCGTATTTATCTCCAAACCCTGTGAAATACTTTCATAAGTTTCACCGCGTTCTTTAAAATTATGCAGAGTTAAATATACTTTTGGTATCCTATTAACAAACTTAATATGATCTTTCTCAAAACTTTCGTAAACATCAGAGAACAAACCATAATTATCCTTTTCAACTGCAGTATTAAGAAATATTTTATCGTCTTCACAGGCATAATTTTTTAAAGCCAAGGCTGTGTAAAATATTCCTCCCGGATTTATTTTCTCAATACCTTCTTCATTTATATGATCTTCAACTGAGTGGCCAATAATTAATAATTTCATAATATGTTAATTAAAGTATTTTTAAGTGATTATCGGCAAAACGAATTTCAGTATGTATGTAAATCCGATTATTAATTATAAATTACATTATATTTAGAATTCAAAACAGAATATTTAATTTCAATCAAAATTACAGAAATTATAAGTTTATGAAAATAGGTATTACTTGTTATCCTACTTATGGAGGAAGCGGAGTAATAGCAACCGAATTGGGTAAAGCTTTGGCATTAAGAGGCCACAAAGTTCATTTTATAAGTTACGCACTTCCATTCAGATTAACACATTTTGTCGAGAATGTTGTTTTCCACGAAGTAGAAATGAGCAATTATCCCCTTTTTGAATTCCCGCTATATAGCCTGGCACTCGCAAGTAAGATGGTAGAAGTTGCCGAATATGAAAAATTGGATTTGTTTCATGTACATTACGCTATACCGCATGCAACAAGCGCATATTTGGCTAAGCAAATGCTGAATAAAAATAAAAAACTTAAAGTGATCACTACATTACATGGAACCGACATAACATTAGTAGGCCTTGAACCAACATTTCTTCCCCTGGTTAAGTTCAGTACCGAACAGAGTGACGGCGTTACGGCAGTTTCCAGATTCTTAAAAGAAAAAACCATCACCAATTATTCTATTGAAAAAGATATAGAGGTCATTCCAAATTTTATTGATTCGGAATTATATAAGCCTAATAAAGACTGTGCATTTAGAGAACATCTAGCCCCAAAAGGCGAAAAAATATTAGTACATACTTCAAATTTTAGAACCGTAAAGAGAGTTCCGGATACAATTAAAATTTTTGAAAAAGTAATTCAGGAAATTCCATCTAAATTAGTTCTTGTAGGAGATGGACCGGATAGATCCGAATGTGAAAGATTATGCAGACAGCTTCATTTATGCGATCACATTAAGTTTCTCGGAAAGCAAGACGGATTGGTAGAAATTTTAAATGCTGCGGATTTATTTTTAATACCATCGCAATCGGAAAGTTTTGGTCTGGCTGCATTGGAAGCAATGGCTTGCGGTGTGCCAGTAGTCAGCTCAAGCGTAGGGGGATTACCGGAATTAATTAGACATAACGAAACAGGTTTTATTGCCGAAATTGGAGATGTTAACAGAATGGCTAAATATGCTATTGATCTTTTAACTAATGACAGGAAATATAAATTGTTTTCGGAAAATTCTCGAAAAAGAGCGGTTGAAGTTTTTGATAAATCCAAAGTTATTCCGATGTATGAAAATTACTACAAAAAAATATTAGAAATGTGAAATGATTATATACTGCGCCGGCCCGATAAAGGGTGACACAAAATATCAGAAATACTACAAAGAAATAATTGATTACTTAATCTCTATCGGTCATACAGCATTATCAGAATTAAATGATGATTTTAAAACCAGCGTTCCGTTAACAGCTAAACAAATATTCAAACGGGATATCAAATGGATCGAAAGCAGTCAATTATTAATTGCTGAAGTTTCAGGGCATAGCCTGGGTGTTGGTTTTGAAGTATCTTATGCGATTTACAAAAAGGAAATCCCTGTCTTGGCACTCATTAATGAGAAAGCTTTAAATGAATCAGCTATGATTGTTGGATGTGATTCAAAAAAAATAACAGTAAAAAATTATTCCGATTCAGACGATCTCAAAAAAATTATTACTGATTTCGTTAAAAAGAACGGTTAAAATAATTGACTGAAAAAGAATTTATTTCAGGCTGGACAAAAAAAATTGAGGAAGCGGGAATTAAAAACTTCCCGGATGATTTTATTGAGAATCTAACTACCAAAGAATTTAATTTACCCGGTAAAGCCCTGGTTATCGGGCAAGAATTTTTCGGGTCGTATGAAATTTTAACAATAGACGGGGATTCGTTTCTTCATGTTAAGAGTTATATTCAAGCAAAATATATTATTTATGCTAATCGCCTAAAACCTAAAATTATTTTAATACCCCTTACGGAATCCGAAATAAAAACAATTGTCTCTAATTATGAGAATTATTTAGATGAAATCCTTAAGAAAATAAAACTTGATTATAATAAAATCTTCCCCGATGGGAAAAATTCAATCTTGTCGGCAAATGAAATTTTTAAAATATTAAACCTTACAAGGTACTAAAGACAATTTGACGGATATAAGCAATAACATTTTTACTTACATAAGCTCATTATACGGAGAAAAAGCTGCAAGGAATTTTGCCGAATTTATAAAAAATGAACATGTACAATATGTAAGGGTTAATTCAATCAAAACCGATATTGATAAAATATCCAGAACTCTACTTCATGATTATTCCATTGAAACTGAAAAGCTACCTAATTTAAACAATGCTTTAAGAATAAAAAACCGTAGTGATATTCTCGGGAAAACAATTGAGCACATTATCGGAGAATATTATATACAAAGCCTTTCTTCAATGATTCCCCCGTTAATTCTAACTCCAAGACCGGATGATGTAGTACTCGATTTATGTGCAGCACCGGGATCCAAAACTACTGAACTCGGTGAATTAATGAAAAACAAAGGGACTTTAATAGCTAACGAAATTGCCTTAGATAGAGTTAAAATGCTTGTATATAATATTGACAGAATGAACTTAATGAATGCGGGTGTAATTCACTATAAAGGAGAATGGCTAAGTAAAATTTATAACGAACACTTTGATAAAATATTAGTCGATGCACCGTGCAGCGGTTTAGGCATTGTTCAAAAAAAAGGCGAAATTAACAACTGGTGGTCTTTGGAAAGAGCCGAAAGATTAGGGGATCTTCAGCTGCGCTTATTAATTGCCGCAATAAAAATGGTTAAAGAAGGCGGTGAAGTAGTATATTCAACATGCACATTAACTCCTGAAGAAAATGAATTTATAGTTGATAAGGTTCTTCAAAAATATCCGGTGGAAATTGAAGACATAGAGCTGCCTGTGCCTTCGAGAGAAGGTTTTACATCCTACCAAGGGAAAAGCCTTAATCCTGCAATTTACAAAGCGAAAAGAATTTTACCATGGGAAGTTGACTCGGATGGCTTTTTTATAGTTAAAATAAAAAAAACCGGGAAAACAATTTCACCTGAAATGACTCCGCCAAAACCAAGTAAACTTAAAATGCTGAGTTATGAAAAGTCTGAAATAAAAAAACTCCTTGGCAATATAGAAAATGAATTCGGAATAAGCGGCGATGAATTGAGCAAATTTAAATACATTATAAAAAGGAACGATATTTATTTCATTAAAAAAGAATGGGAAGAAAATTTCCCGGATATATTTGACAGGATAGGAACTAGGTTCGGTATAATTGATAAAAACGGAGAAGTTATTTTGCATACGCAAGCTTCTCAAGTTTTGCAGCATACAATAAATAAAAAGATATTCTTTATTGAAAACCTTGATGATTTAAAAACATATCTTGACGGCGGTACAATTAAAGATAAAAATATTGAACCGGGCCAATGCGTTGTCAAATATAAAAATGAGATTTTAGGAACCGCTATTGCAACTGCGCAGGGAATAAAAAGCAGATTCCCCCGCTCAAAAAGGACACAAGAAATATTTATTCAATAATTTATATAAAATTATAATATCATATTTTCCAATTCCGTCTTTTCACTTTTTGCTCATTCTTCTCAAATATCTTCTTTCCATTAGTTCAAAAACTTTTTTGGATATCTCCCATAATTTAGGTTTGACAATTTCTTCTTTAACAGGTGTAAAGCATGCAATAATATATTTTATTTTTCCATTATCAACAATACCAACATCATTTGTCCAATAGCTCCACCAGCCGGTTTTATGGTAAAACATTGTATTATGCGGAAGTCCTTTTGCAATTTTTGTAGTATCCAATTGTCTTCCTAAAAGAGCTTTCAACTGCATACTTACCCAAGGATTAACTAATTGATTTGTATAAATTTTATACATAAAATCAGCGGCATGCAAAGCGCATGTTTCTGTTCCGCGAATAGTTTTGTATTTCGGATCTTCATATTTCCGGCTTAAAAATTTTCTCGTAACTTCACTTCCATACCAATTATATTCATGCATTGTTGCATTTATACTGTCTCTGTCTGCAACATCTATCAAACAATTTGCAGCCGAATTATCACTTCTCGTTATCATTAAATCCAAAAGATAATTTATTGTAACAGTATCACCTGCTCTTAATAAAGGCCGCGGGTCCCAGCTTATCTCTTTTGAGGAATCTACATCATTGGGAAAATGGACAATGTAAGGAGTAGTAAGATAATAATCGCCGTTGCTAATCTCTTTTAGAACTTCCATCGCAACATACATTTTATAAACACTGGCTGGATAAATAAAATTATCATAGTGAACACCCCCCAGTATAGGATGCCGGTCATTTAAATCACCAACAGTAAAAGATATTTGTTCGGTTCCATCTTCTCCTACTTTGAATGTACTATCCAGCCCTACGGATTTAATTATAGTAAGAAGTGAATCAGAAAAGTTTTTATCAACCTTAAAATATGATGGCACTTCAACCTTTTGTGAAAACACCGTTGTGCTGAGAAATATCAGAAACAAAACTAAATTTTTCATTCAATCACCGGTTTAAAAGACGGATATATGCTCAACCTAAATTTAATAATTTTAATAATTTTAATTATTATTAAATATCATATTCATAATTGTGTTTAATCTGATTAATAAAAAAAGGCGAACATAAAGTTCGCCTTCTTTAGCTTGATCATTATTTAACTAAACATCATAATACAAAGTAAATTCATACGGATGGGGCTGTAATGCCATCTGTTTAATTTCCTTATCGGTTTTATATTTTATCCATGTCTCTATTACATCTGAAGTAAATACATCTCCTTTAAGAAGAAATTCATGATCTTCTGAAAGAGATTTCAATGCTTCATTTAAACTGCCCGGAGTTGTAGGGACGTCCTTTAGTTCTTCCGGAGATAAATCATAAATATCTTTATCAAGCGGATCACCCGGATCGATTCTATTTATAACACCATCTAGTCCGGCCATTAATATTGCGGAAAAAGCAAGATATGGATTGCTTGAAGGATCCGGACATCTGAATTCCAACCTCTTTGCTTTAGGACTAGCAGAGTACATAGGAATTCTAATGGATGCGCTTCTATTACGCTGAGAATAAGCCAGGTTTACAGGAGCTTCAAATCCAGGGACCAATCTTTTGTAAGAATTCGTTGTCGGGTTTGTAAATGCCAGCAGAGAAGGTGCATGTTTCAACAATCCTCCGATAAAATAAAGAGCCATTTCACTTAGCCCTGCATAACCGGAACCCGCGAAAAGAGGCTTACCTTTTTTCCAAAGGCTTGTATGAACGTGCATACCGCTTCCGTTATCGCCGAAAATGGGCTTCGGCATGTAAGTAACCGACTTATTGTTTTTCTTAGCAGTATTTTTTACAATATATTTAAATAACAATAACTGGTCTGCTGCTCTAACTAGAGGCTGAAAGCGTAAATCAATTTCGCACTGCCCGCCGCTGGCAACTTCGTGATGCTGTGCTTCGACATCAATTCCGCAGTTCATAAGATTAACCACCATTTCATTACGAAGATTCATTAATGCATCTGTAGGAGGAACGGGAAAATATCCTTCCTTATACCTCGGCTTGTAACCCAAATTCGGACCTTCGTCTTTGCCGCTGTTCCATTTACCTTCAACCGAATCTACAAAGTAAAAGCTGCCGTTTGGTTTCGAATCAAAACGGACATCGTCAAATACAAAAAACTCTGCTTCTGGCCCGAAGTAAACCGTATCTGCAATACCGGTTGATATCAAATATGAAGCGGCTTTTTGAGCAATATTCCTGGGGCATCTAGTATATTTCTCTTTCGTTGCAGGCTCGTAAACATCGCATATTAAGCTTATAGTCGGTACATCAATAAAAGGATCAAGAAACATTGTAGAAGGATCGGGAATTATTAACATATCGCTTTCATTAATAGCTTTCCAACCGCGGATTGAAGAACCATCGAAGCCGAATCCGTCTTCAAACGAACCTTCATCAACTTGAGATACCGGCACCGTAAAATGCTGCCATTGTCCGGGAAAATCCATAAACTTTAAGTCTACAAACTTTATCCCGTTCGATTGAATATATTTCAATACTTTTTCTACAGGGGAATTTTCTTTTGCCATATTCTTTCCTTATGATTTATTTTTTGAAGATGTTATTTAAATTTCTATTTCGGTTGTCTCTTTAATTGTAGATAAAACAAATGTAGTTTTCGTAGAAACAACACCCGGCCACGACTGGATTTCATTTAAAAGTTTTTCTAATGATTCGGTATTTTTAACAATTGCTTTTAAGAGATGGGAGCCTTCACCTAAAACCGAATGGCATTCAATAATTTGCTGAATTTTTTCAACCTTTGAAGTAAAGGTTTTATAATGTTTGGATGATTCCATAGTTACAAGAATGTAAGCCATTATATCATATCCGAATGCCTTTCGGTTTACTTTGGCAAAATATCCTTCGATAATTCCTTTCTCCTCTAATTTATGTAATCTTTCGCTTACTGAAGGAATAGAAAGCCCGATTGATTCGGCAATTACATTTCTTTTGGTTCTTCCGTTTTTTTGGAGAGTATTAAGGATTTTAATATCTAAGTCGTCTAGCATCTGTTGCCTTATTTTTTTAGGGATTGATAAAATATTGGCTTGAAATATAAGGTTTTCAGCTTTGGAAAGCAACTGTTAACGGACAGGAATTTAAAAAATTAAGTAGGCAAAAATTTGTTTACCGGTTTGTTTTCAAGGAATACAAAATCTTTTATCAAACATTATTCTAAAATTTACTTAAATCGTTATTTTATAAGAACCATTCCTTTACTTTCGGAAAATTTATCAGTCGTTAATATAAAATAATAAACACCGCTGCTCAATGATGGATATTTTAAAGTGTTAAATGTCACATCATGAATACCAGCTTCAAGCTCTCTATTAATTAGAACTGCTATTTGTTTTCCCAAAGGATCAATGATTCTTAATAAAACTTTTTCTCTTTTATTAAGTTGAAATCGAATTGTAGTCGATGGGTTAAACGGATTTGGGAAATTTTGATAAAGAATAAAATCTTTAGGCAGTTGTTTAAATTTAACAGATAAGACCGGACCTTTATAAATAATTCTAAATGCGTCGGCAACAACATCTCCTCCTGCACTGTTGTTTACAGATAATTCTATTACTCCGCTTTTTTGCAAAGACACTTGCTTTAGAAAATTCCACTGTCCCCCGTTAACTTGCTGAGTCTTTTCAATTTCCGTAAAGCTGCCACCTGTAACAATATGAAATTTTGTATTATATGCGTTACTGCTGTTTGCAGGCCACCAGGCATAAGCGTCATAGTTCCCTGGCTCAAGTGTTTGCGTTTGAAAAGTAACCGAATCATTACCGTTTCCGAGATTATTTTTCAGATAATTGCTTCCATAGAATTGTACTCCGGAAGAATCTCTTGTCCAGTTACCAGTAATAATAGCATCATTATTATCTAAGATTATGTATTTAGGCTGTGTAAGCTGAAGATATTCAGCGATGGCATAAACGGTCCTATTTCCAATTTCAAAAAGGTTATCATTAGTAACCCAGGTACCGTCGGAAAATTGATCAAATGGAGTTTCATAAGTAAGTGCCATAATTTTATCACCCCAATTATCCCATTGCCAACCTTCCGGGAAAACCGGCTGCAAGGTTGATTGACTGTAATCCGTCTGAGCAAAATAAGGTATATCGGATGAATTTAAATTAGCCATTTGAAATTCTTTTTGATAGAATAGATCAGAAGTTGAACCCGGAGTATGTATCCACATAGTACAAAACGGACTAGCCTGTGAATGCAAATTTAGAAAGACAACAAATGGTTTTTTATTATTTAATTCCGTCATTCGTTTCTTAAGAATCTTAACTTCGGTTGAAGTATTAACATCGGATTCATCCCAATTAGATTCTACATCGATTCCATCATAATTCGTACGTGATTTCCCGTAATAAACACCGTCGGGATTCGTAAAAGGGATTAAATGAAAAGCAATATTCTTTCTATAATATTCTATAACATCGTCATCTTTTAAAAGAGTCTGGACAATTCCATCAAAATGCCATGAAGCCGATGTTTCACCGGGATGTGTCCTTGCATGGATCCAAACCTGGTATTTATTATCGTCCGGAATAGATTTATCGGTTAAAATAATTTCCTGAATGGGTAGATTATGATTGGTAAAACCCAATGTATCAATAGAAATATATTCGCTGCTGCTCCACAGCCTTATTCTTTGCTGCAAATAACTGAAAGTATATGGAGTGTAATAAGCCGCGTAAACAGTATCGTGCGCGAAAGTTTTTTGAAATGTACCTTGACTTGGACTTTCTTCCGCTGTAAAGCGCATAAAATTTTTATTATCGTAGGAGTACATTGCTCTTTTAACGTCATTTATATCGTTATACATGTCATCTACTACGTTAACTCTGATAAATTTGTTCTTGACGCCGGTAATTCTAAAATAAAACCATCTTCCTCCGATATCGCTTTTTGTACTTACTGTATAGTTTACAGAATCCAAAGTACTGACCGAATTCATATTTCCGCTTTCGAAATTTGCATCGAACTTGATTTGCGCAATAATTGAAATTGGAAGAATACAAAGAAGTAGAAATTTTTTCATCAATGAATCCCCGTTTCTTAAAAAATTTAACCTAAAATGTTTATACTGTAAAAATAAAATTATTCTTTTATAATTCCATGAGCAGTAAAATACTGATTTGTTTTTTTAACTTCAGAAAAAAGTTTTAAATTTTCTTCCGGCCTCTCCTGCAATTTGTGAAACAGATGATATTGAACTGCTATGTTATTAAGCGATTTCACTTCGATGCCGCACAAATTTAGCCTATATTCTATGTCTGTATCTTCACCGACAGACGGCGCTTCATATCTTTCATCAAAACCATTAATCTTTATTATATCGTCTTTATGAATTGAAAAATTGCAGCCGAGCAATCCTCTCTTTTTGCTATTAAAATATTTCCTTAAGAAATTATTTTTAAAATACATTCCTTTTTCAACATCAAAAGATTTTCCAAAAATTCCGTCTTTTATTAGTTTTAGATTATTATTTTCTAAAAATCCCTCTTTAATTTTCTCCGGTGTTAAAATCCCTGTAAACTTTTCGGATAAATTCACCCTCCTGCCTGTAAAGCAAAATTTTTTTCCCCTATAATTAAAATGTTCCTTAACAAATTCGGAATGAGGAACACAATCCGCATCGATAAAAATAAGGAAACCGGTATCTGCCGAACTTATTGCTCTATTTAGAATTTTATTCTTGCGAAATCCTTTATCTTCCTGCCAAAGGTATGTCAATGGAAATGAGAGTGTTTTGGAAATTATTTCGATTTCGTTGACTACTTCGGAATCGGACCCGTCATCAGCAATTATGATTTCGAAATTTCCGAAAGTTTGTCTTTCAAATCCTGCCAGAACCAATTTTAGATAATCTATCCGGTTATAAAAAGCAAGAATAACAGAAACCTCTGTCATTTATTTATTCCCCGTTTTTTCTTTTACGAAGTTTATCTTTTTCCCTTTTTCTATTATAAGCTTTTTTACCTGCTTCAATTTTAGGAGGCTTTTGCGGCAAAGGAATACGTTTTTTCTTCGCTTTAATTTTTATTTTTACTTTTTTAATCATTGATATGTTTTTTACTTATAATTTTTTTCAATATAAAAGGCGGTTAAACCAAATCTTACACGATACAGATAACGCTAAAATCAATATTAGGGATAAAATAAATTTAAAAGCACATTTTATTTTACTAATTTGCACATGATTATTTAAAATAATTAGCAGCCTTTACCTTCAAAAATAAATTAAATTTAAATATAAAAGTATAGAATATAAAGGTTCAAGATAATTAATTATTTTATAATTTATTGATTTTCTTTAGACCCAAAAGGGAAAATTAAAATTCTAAATTGTTCAACTTTAATGGACAAAAAATGAAAAAATTAATATTCACTTTGTGTTCATTTCTTTTTTTAATAAGTAATATAAGTGCCCAAGAAAATAAAAGTATACCGCGCGTACCAGCCTGGGCGGAAAATGCAATATGGTACCAGATTTTTCCCGAAAGATTTGCAAACGGTGATAAAAACAATGATCCAACACCTCATGATATGGAGGGAGCCTGGCCAGGCAAAGTCCCAAACGGATGGCAAATATCCCCATGGACATCGGATTGGTATAAATTACAGCCGTGGGAAGAGGCTGATGGCCATGATTTCTATTGGAACGCAGGTATTCGAAGATACGGCGGGGATATTCAGGGAATAATTAATCATTTGGATTACTTGCAAAATCTCGGAGTTACCGCTATTTACCTAAATCCTATTTTTGAATCTCCCTCTCTTCATAAATATGATACAAGAATTTACCGCCATGTTGATAATAATTTCGGACCTGATCCGAAAGGAGATGAAAAAATATGGGCAAATGAAAACCCGGATGATCCTTCAACCTGGAAATGGACAACAGCAGATAGATTATTCTTAAAGTTAATTAAAGAAGTTCATAAAAGAGGAATGCATATAATTATTGATGGAGTTTTCAATCATGTCGGAACTTCATTTTGGGCTTTTAAAGATGTAGAAAAGAATCAGCAAAAATCTAAATACAAAGATTGGTTTATAATTAAATCATGGGATAATCCCAATACACCTAAAAATGAATTTGATTACCAGGGCTGGGCCGGTGTAAAAGATCTGCCTGAAATAAATAAGAATGGAAAATATGACCTTGCTAATGGCTTTGCAAAGCATATTCATGAAATAGTAAAAAGATGGATGGCGCCCGATGGTAATTCTGCCGATGGAATTGACGGATGGCGTCTCGATGTAGCTGAAAAAGTAAATATTAAGTTCTGGAAAGTTTTCAGAAAATGGGTTAAGGAAATAAATCCAGAAGCATATATTACCGGTGAAATCTGGTGGCAGGATTGGCAGAAAAATCAAATGTTTAATGCGGCCCCCTGGCTTCAGGGAGATTCTTTTGACGGAGTAATGAATTATCGATTTGCAAGGGCAGTAAAAAAATTTGTAGTTGACATTAAAGATCAAATTTCTCCGCAAGCATTCGTAGATAGTATTAATACCATGATTAAGGAATATCCCAAAGATAATTTTTATGCCATAATGAATCTTGTAGACAGCCATGATGTCGATAGGATAGCTTCTCAAATAGTAAATCCGGACAGATGGATTGATCACTTTGCTAATCCCGGTCAAAATAAAGATTATAAAATTCGGAAGCCAAATGCTATTGAAATACTCAAACAGAAATTAATTGCGGGAATACAGATGACAATGCCCGGTGCGCCGATGATTTATTACGGAGATGAAGCCGGAATGTGGGGTGGTGATGATCCTGATTGCCGTAAACCGATGGTTTGGCCGAATTTAAAATATGATATGGAAACCGCAGACCCGCTTGGAAGAGAGCGTAAACCGGATTCCGTATTTTTTAATAATAACCTATTTAACTGGTATAAAAAATTAATTTCAATAAGAAATCAAAATAAGGCTTTATCTTTGGGAAGTATAAATTTCAATTTTATCGATAATCAAAACAGGATATTAGGTTTTAAAAGAGAGTATCAAGGCAAGAAATTATTTGTTCTGTTAAATAGCAACGAAAAGAGCAAAACAATCTCTTCTGAAAAAATTAGAAATTTATTAAATACCAAAACTTTGACTGATTTGGTTGGAGGAGAAAAAATTGATTTAACTGAAAATAAATTATCTCTCAAACCATACCAAATAATGATCTTGCAGTCAAAATAATTACTGACTGAAGTTACGCAATTTTCAAGCTGAACTTGATTCAGCATCTAAAAATGTTGAAAAAATGAAGATTCCGAATCAAGTTCGGAATGACAAAAGATACCTTTTATTAATTATGCGTAACTTCAGTTACTGATTTAAAATATATAGAGAATAGCCTGGGCAAAATCTCAATATAAACAAAAAAGGCTGCCATTTAAGACAGCCTTTCTTGGTTAAAAGCAAAATTAATTTTGCATAATTGTATAAGTTAATTTAACCGGATCAAAACGGATAGTATAATTGCCTGCAGCAGGAATAGGAATATTTGATCCGCCGGAATCGAGATTACCGTCGTTATTATTTGAGCCGTAATTAAGATCCCATGCATTATTTGCTCTGAATTTAAAGGTAGTTGCTCCTGCAAATGTATATGAAATTTCCCACATTTTACGTTGTCCGTTATAGTTCAGTGGTACACTTGTACTCCAGCTATTAAAGTCGCCTATAATTCCCCAATCATCAGTTTGGTTTAACGAAATAGTTTTTGCATTCACATCAACAGTGATTGAATAGCAGGCATTTGCAACTTCAAAATTATTACCCGAAGGATCAAGAGTACCGGTATAATTATTACCGGATTGCGTTAAGATGCCCCCCCAATTTGTATGGTTCCAATCAGGATCGCTGGTAACCTTGAATTGAGCTGAAGTTCCTGTAGTGTCGATAAGCCGTATAATGCCTTGGTATGTTGAATTAAATCCATAAGAATATAATTCACTATAAACACCACCGGGTGACCAGCCTTGATATGAACCAGGAACATATACCATCGGATAATTAATTACTGCATCATAAGGTGTAAGACTTTTTGTTTTTATGGTAGAGTAAATAGGCGATATGGTAGTACCATTTAATGAAGCACTAACTCTATAATAAAGTGTAGCAGCGGTACCTATCGGATCATTCCATGATATTAACAAGGTATTTATATCGCTAATTTTAGCCGTACCGGTCAGCGCTTGAGTTTTTATAAGTTGAGCTACATTACTTGAGAAATCATTTGTCGGCGATACCTCAACCACATAATCAACAGATGCAGCAAAGCCGTAATTAGCCGCGGTCCATGAAAATTTTATAGTGCTATCTGCATTGTTTACGGTAAAATCTACTGTAAGAGCCAGATCCGACAATGCCGGCGCTCCGGGACTTGAATTAAGCACCGGTTTTGTTATATCGGTTTTGCAAGAGACTAACAAAAGCCCAAGTGATATTATAAATAATAATGTAATTAATTTTATTTTTTTCATTTTAATCTTCCTTTACCTATAATATTTTCATTTTTAATAGCCGGGATTTTGAATCAAGTTTGGATTAGCATTTACATCCTGCGATGGAATCGGGTATAAATTCCTATAAGAAGCAGTTTGGGTTCCCTGCTCTGTATTACCTTTCCATTCCCAAACATAAGATCCGTTTGTAAATTGTCCAAAACGAATTAAATCTGTTCTTCTGTGAGCTTCCCAATATAACTCCCTGCCTCGTTCATCAAGGATAAAAGGCAATGTTAAATCAGCATCAGTAATATCTCCAGAATTATCGCCGTAAGCGCGTTCTCTTAAGGCATTAATGTAGCCAACGGCAGTTGCTCTATCACCGCCTGCACCGCCTCTAAGTACAGCTTCAGCATAAATTAAATATGCTTCACCTAAACGGAACATCGGGAAGTCAGTACTGGCAAAACTATTATTAGCATCTGGTGCAGGGCTGCCATTTGCAGATAAATCAGACCATTTGGTTACACCAATTCCCTGGGTAAATGTCCCCATATCGGTTATGTCCCATACCCAGCCGTTATTACCATCAAAAAAGAACATTGCTCTCTTATCAGGTCCTTGATACTGAGGGTTTGAACTAAAATCGTTTTGAGTTATATTAAATAAAGCAACAAAATCTTTAATGGTTCTCATACCGCCCCAGCTCCCTAGTCCGCGTAACGGCATGGTGCTTCCCCCTTCTGAACCGCATACCAAAAAAGTAGTTCCGCCCCATGTTTGTGTATGTGTTCCATCAAAGTTTATAGAAAAAACTGTTTCAGGACTCGTATTATTATCAGCAGAGAATAAATGTGCATAATTTGGATCGAGAGTATATCCGGCAGAAATAACTTTATTAATATATGTGAGACAATCCGTATATCTTGGAGTGCCAGTATAAACTTGTGCATTCAAATATAACTCTGCAAGTAAAAACCAATCACATGCTTTATCTGCCCTACCATATTCGTTTTGTCTGGCATCAACAAGGTCAGGTTCAATGGCTATAAGTTCGCTTTCAATATATTTGAAAAGATCGGGGCGGGTAATTCTTTGGGGGAAAAACGCGCCCGGCATATCATTTTCGGTAACAAAAGGAACATTTCCGAATAAATCAAGCGCATGCCAATATGCAAGTGCACGAACATAACGGGCTTCTGCCTTATAGTGTGTGAGATCATTAAGAAATGTACCTGAAGCAGAACCCATTGCACTGTTTGCATTACGAACAAATTCATTACATAGTGAAATTGTAAAATAAATTCTTGAGTAAATTGCCATCAAAAATACATCATTTGGAGACCATGTTTGCCAATGGAAGTTTTTAATTGTTGCATCGTTCCATGCTATAACAGCTTCATCGGTTGGGAGCTCCTGCACATCCCAATATGTACGGAGGTAACTGCTGAATCCTTCATCTATACCTTGAAGGTCTGCATTACCTGCGCCGCCTTGCATTCCAGTAAGTGAAAAACCGGCATAAATCTTTGCTAGTGCTTCTTTGTATGCAATTTGATTTTTAAACACATTATTTGCCGTACTAGTGTTTGGATCAATTGGCTCTACATTCAAATCCTTCACACAGGAGGTAAACATAAACGACGCAAATAACATTACTATTGTTAAAAGTGTAAATTTTTTCTTATTCATTTTCATCGTCATTTTCCTTCTTAAATATTAATAATTAAGACTAAGAGACATCATAAATGTGCGTGGTCTAGGATATATATTGTTATCAATTCCACCTGCAACTTCTGGGTCTAATCCGGAATATTTTGTTATTGTAAATACATTCTGAACTGATATTCCAATCCGACCGCCAATATCATTACCCAGAAGAGATTTGAAATTATAACCAAGGCTAATATAATCTAATTTAAAGAAGGAAGCATTCTCTAAATATACACTGGACCAATACTGTGCATAATTAAAGCCCGTTTTAGTAACATCTGTTAAAATATTTGCAGTATAACCACTTGAGTTATAAAGCTGCTGGTACAATGCATAATTTGAAGCGTTGTTATTATATACATAATTACCTAAGCTCAATCTGCCCGAGAAACTAAAATCAAAGTTAAGGTAATTGATTTTAGAAGATATACCCAGCAGATATTTCGGACTTGCAGATTTCATTGCATATTTATTTAAATCATTACCTGCTACGCTTCCGCCTTGACCGCTTTTATCTACATATAATCCCTCAATTGGTTTGCCGTTTGCGTCGTATACCTGTTCGAATAGGAAGAATGTATTTGCCGCGTATCCAACCTGGTACTTTTGTACATAATTCCCTACACCGCCGGAAATGAGACCTGTATTAACCCCGGGATATGTCGGATCGTCAGATAAGGTTAATTTTGTTATTTTATTTTCATTATAAGTCAAGTTTGTACTGAATTCCCAAGAAAAATCTTTTTCCAATATTGGGGTAACATCTAAATTAACTTCCACACCTTTATTTTCCATGGAACCAACGTTCGTAAGCAGATAATTAGAGAAGTTACTTCCAACCGGAATAGGAACGGTATTCAACAAATTATCGGAAGTATTATTGTAAACATCGATCGATCCGGATATTCTGCTATTCAATATTGTAAAGTCTAAACCAACGTTTCGAGATGTTAAAGTTTCCCATTTCAAATTTGCATCATAAGCATTCGGGCGAAGCGTTGGATAAAAGTTGTTTCCGAATTGATAATAAGCACCGGTAGAGCTGATTGTATATGTTGGAATATAAGGATAGTAGTTATTTCCCACATCTTGTTGGCCAGTTTTTCCCCAACTTAACCTAAGTTTAAGTTCATTCAAAAAATTGGATTTGGGCATAAAAGATTCTTCGTTTATTTTCCATGCAACTGCAACCGCAGGGAACAAACCCCAGCGATTATCTTTGGAAAATCTCGAAGAACCGTCATCTCTTAATGTAAAAGTCAATAAGTACTTATTAAATGCCGAATAGTTTAATCTGCCGAAAAATGAAATTAAATAGTATTCATTTTTAAATGGAATTATTGACCCCGTAGTATCGGTTGGATCCCATGCTCTGTTTGCATTTAAACCTTCATTATAAAAGCGCTGGTACGAATATCCGCCTGTAAGATCAATGTTATTAAATCCAAATCCTTTAGTATAATTCAAATAAAAATCCAATAATCTGTTTATTTTTGTTTGAGTATAGTCTTGGATTTGTAAATTTACCTGTCTCTGCTGCCATGCTGCGTTTGAATCGGCAACATTGCTTCCATTTGTTTTATAAAAATCGTAGCCTAAATTTAAAGTAGCTTTCAAATCCGGCAGATAAGGAATTTTATAGTCAAATTTACCATCGACTAAAAATCTCTTTGCATCTGATGTATTGTTATCTTGTTGCAGAAGAGCAACCGGATTTGCAGTAGCGATATAGTTTGGCGCATGAGTTCCGGATGAAGGGTCAGCCCAATATGTATATCCTCCATATCTTGAATTACCACTCATTATCGGTTGAGTAGGATCAAATGCTAGAGCTGCGCCTACGGCACCTGAATTTGAAAAGTTATTGCTGATCCAAGAAGCAGAACCATTAAGATCTATGTTCAAATCACCATTTAATAATGTTGGATTTACTGCAAGATTTAAATTCTTTCTATCAATATTATTGTACTTTAGAATTCCACCATTATACAAATAATCAAACGATAATCGGTATGGAACTGAAGCAATGGCATGGCTGATACTAATGTTATGTTCGGTAGTTGGTGCAGTTTGATATATTTGTTTCTGCCAATCCGTATTTACATTACCCAATATTGACATAGCATTTTGATCAAGACCATAGTTTGCTACTCTATCGGCGATTAAAGCTCTATAAGCATCACCACTGAAAACGTTTAAATACTTTATATTGGTTGCCAAAGAGAAGCTACCATTATAACTAATTTTCATTTTTTCGCCTGGTACGACCGATCCCCTTTTAGTTTTTATAATAATAACACCGTTTGATGCTCTTGAGCCATAGATTGCTGTTGCGGAAGCATCTTTCAAAATTGTAATAGATTCAATATCATTGGGATTAAGTGTTGAAAGAGGATTTGCCATGCCCGATATTCCGGAAGTTTCCAACGGAATATTATCAAGTACAATTAAAGGATCGTTATTACCTGTTATTGACGCGCCCCCACGAATACGTATCTGTGTACCGGCACCTGCTTCACCGCTAAGCGAATTAACTACAACACCAGCAGCTTTACCAACTAGTAAATCTTGGGGAGACGTAATTGCTCCTTGTGCAAAATCCTTTGCAGAAATAGCCTCAACAGAACCGGTAGCATCGGATTTTTTAATTTTTCCATATCCAATACCAACTACCTCAACTGTTTTAAGCTGTTGGGCCATAGGTTTTAATGTAATATTCAAATAAGTTTGACTTACAATTCCAATTTCCTGTTTTAAGTAACCGACACTTGACACTACTATAGTGTCTCCTTTATTTACTTGTAATCTGAATTCACCATCAATATCTGTAGCCGTCCCCTTTGTAGTACCTTTCACTATAATGTTAGTGAAAGCTAATGCAGTTCCATCGTCCGCACTTGTAACTTTTCCGCGTATCTCCATTTCCTGCGCAAAAAGTAAAGATCCTGCTTGCATTATCAAAAACACAAAAACAAAAAGTATTTTAATACTTGTACCGTAACTATTGTGCATTTTTGATTTAGCGGATAATATTGGAACACTATTAACCGTTAAACTTAAAAGGCTCATTATGTTGCTGAAAAAATTTGCCAATAAGTTTTGTTGTCTCAGTTTAACCATATTTTCCTCTTATTTATTTGATAAAATAATTAGTTAAAAATGTTTTTCTAAAATGTCAGTTTCTTCCATAGTAATTAACCGTAAAATTATAATTATTATTTATTGGGAAAATGGGTGTGAGTATAATAAAAAATGGGATAATGTCTTTAAACAGAGTAAGGTTCCAGGCTGCTGCATCTATAATCTTCCAGACAATATTCCCCAATTGTGAAATAATATATAATGTAACGAGTTGTAATATCAGTAATGTAAAAATAAATTGTAACAAAAATCCCATTAATACCTCTTAGATAAATTAATTTTGTTTTTTATCATTTATAAAAACTCTAAACTCATAATTAAGGTTTAATAGTGAAATGAAATCTGTAAAATACATTAACTCGGATAATACATTAATATTAGCGGATATTGGGAACATCTTGGAAATTGCCATACTCATTTCTCTCACAAAAGTAAAAAATTTATCAAATCCAATTCAGCTAGTTTTTTCTAATATATCATTATATTTGCATATCTAAGTTATAATGCAATAAATAGAAAATATCGATAAAGACATTAAACAATTACTATTTGCAATTATTCTTAGAGTTATAATCTATGCATTTAACAACCTATCGTCCACTACCTAAATGAAGGTATTTTATTTAAACCTTCTTTCAAATTACATTTTTATACTACCCGTTTAGAGGGGTTATTTTTAATAAAATTTGATCCTTTTAAATTCTTTCTACAATAGATTTTTCTTTGAGTAAATCATTCAACTCATTATAAAATATTTTAAAAATTTCAATTTTTCCTGAAATGAATCAGCCTCTATTTTAATGCTGATTCATTTTATAAAATTACTTTTGGACTTAATAATGAACTCTCAAATAAGTCCTTCTTTAATTGCTTTTGCAACCGCTTCTGATTGCGAATGCACATGAAGTTTTTTGTATATATTCCTGAAATGAAACCTTACTGTTTCTATGCTGATAAAAAGTGAATCAGCAATAACTTTAAAACTGTTTCCTTCAACGAGTCCGCTTAATATCTCCTTTTCTCTCGGAGTTAATATCTGCTGTGAACCTTTGGGTGAGGCTTTATTCTTATGCTGGAAAAAATCTATTACCTTTCTTGCAATGTGGGAACTCATAGGCGAACCGCCTTTATATGCTTCTTGAATTGCTTCGAGCAGCTTTGAAGGCGGGGTTTTCTTAACTAAATAACCGCAGGCACCGGCACATAAAGCATCAAATATATGATCATTTTCTTCGTATACGGTTAACACTAAAATTGTAAGATCCGGCAATATTTCTTTGGATTTTTTTATTCCTTCAATTCCATTCATCCCCGGCAGTCCGATATCCATTAATAAAACATCCGGATTCAATCTCTTTAAATTCTTCAGCATTAATTCGCATTTATTGTATGAAGCAAGACAGCGATAACCTTCGGTACCGTCTATTAGAATTTTAAGCCCTTCTCGTATAGTGTCATTATCTTCAACAACAACAACATTAATCATTCTTTTTCTTCACCAGAAGATTAATTAAAAAATAGATTTATTTTATTTATTTGAAATCGAATTTTACTCCAATTTAGATTCTAACAATTGTAAATCTATTACTATTTAATTAATCGCACTACTACACAATTATAGGTATTTTCAAGTAAATTAAATTTAATTTATATGATAATACTACCTAATTAGAGTGGATTTAAATGAATTGTTAATTCTTCGAATTTAATATTGAATGGAACCTAAATAATCCCTTCCTTAATTGCTTTTGCCACTGCTTCCGATTGCGAATGTACGTGAAGTTTTTTATAAATATTTCTGAAATGAAATCTTACGGTTTCTATACTTATAAACAAAGAATCCGCGATAGCTTTAAAGCTATTCCCTTCCACTAAACCGCCGAGAATTTCCTTTTCTCTGGGAGTTAATATATTTTGAGGTTTTTGAGGTGATAACTGTTTCTTTTGCTGAAAAAAGTCTATAACCTTTCTAGCAATACTTGCACTCATAGGCGCACCGCCCTGATAAGCTTCCTGAATAGCTTCAAGCAGCCGAGAAGGCGGGGTTTTTTTTACTAAATAACCGCATGCACCAGCACATAAAGCATCAAATACCAAATCGTTTTCTTCATAAACCGTGAGAACCAAAATCGTGAGGTCGGGAAATATTAGTTTGGCTTTTTTAATTCCTTCAATTCCATTCATACCGGGGAGCCCGATATCCATTAACATTACATCGGGATTTAACTTTTCCAGATTCTTTAACATTACATCACAACGAGAATAGACAGCAACACAGGAATATCCTTCCGTTCCGTCTATTAAAATTTTCAACCCTTCACGGATCGCATCATTATCCTCTACAACTACAACTTTTATCATCACTATCTCCAAACATTAAATTTTTTCTAACTCCCAAATCGCATTTTTAAGATCCACAACGGGCTATTTAAATTTAATAAGTCTATATAACTTATTAAAATCTACAGGATATATGAAAGCAGACTTCAAATAATATTCCCTACAAACACCAAAGTAGTACCTTCGCCTTTCTTGGAGATAATATCTACGGCTCCTCCTATAGCCTTTGCCCTTCTTTTAATATTATCTAACCCATTCCCGGGGAATTCTTCGTTTACATTAAAACCTATTCCGTTATCTTTTAAAATCATTTCCAATCTTTTCCCTTTAACAAAAGCATCCAACGATATTTCCGTACAGCTGCTATGTGTTATGCAATTATTAATTCCTTCCTTAAAAATCAGATATAAATGCTGGCGGTGCTCCATTGACAAAGAAACTTTTTCGAGAGGTTTAATATTTTCCGATCTGAAAGAAATGCTGGCATAAGAAGATAATTCGGTGTAAGTATCTCTTAGTCTCAATATAAGATCGTAAAGTGAATCTCTTTTAGGATTAACAAGCCATACAATGTCGCTCATATTATCAATCAGGTTTCTGGAATTATTACTAATCATTTTGAGATTCCCTTTGATATCTTCAGCTGTGTTATTTAGTTTTTTTGAAATCACTTCGCTCAATATAGAAATTTCAGTCAAGCTTGAACCAATATTGTCATGCAGGTCGGCGGCTAACTTAGTTCTAAATCTTTCAATGTCAAGAAGATGCTTTAGCCTGTACGAAATAAATAATATTATAAAACTTCCGCCGAATAACACTACCAACGATATAAACCACCATGTCTTCCAGAATGGTGGAAGAATCACTATTGTCAAAGATACTCCTTGTGTATTCCATACATCATCATTATTAGAACCTTTTACTTTGAATATGTATGTCCCCGGATCTAAATTAGTATAAGTTACAAAACGTCTATTCCCGGAATAGATCCAATTGTTATCGAAACCTTTCATCATATAAGCATATTGATTTTTATATGGAGATGTAAAATCAAGTGCAGCAAATTCAAATGAAAAAACATTTTGGTTATACGATAATTCTATTTCTTTTGTATCAGAAATAGCTTTTTTAAGAGGAGAATCTTCAGCACCAATCTCAACCGGCTTATTGAAAATTTGAAAACTAGTAATAACAATCGGAGGGATATGTTTGTTATCCTTTAAACTTGAAGGGAAAAATGCATTCACTCCGTTTGTTCCGCCGAAAAATAATTCACTATTTAAACCTTGATAACCTGCTCCCCAAAAGAACTGATTCCCCTGCAGCCCGTCGCTTTCAAAATAATTTCTAAAACCTTTTGTACTCGGATTAAATTTGGATAAACCGTTATCCGTACTTAACCATAAATTTCCCTCATTATCACCCAGAATACAATAAATAATATTACTTGTTAATTCATCTTTAACGGAATATCGAATGAATTGTGCATTTCCAAAGTTGGATTTATTTATTTGGTCAAGCGGAAGCTCATTTAGTCCGCCTCCGAAAGTTCCAAACCATAAATTCCCTTGTGCATCCTCATATACGGAAATAATCCGGTTATTACTTAAACTGAATTTATCATTCGGTCTATTTACGTAATGAATAAACTTAATAGTGGATTTAATATCCTCTGCCGAAACATTGCTTTTAACTATTATTTTATTTAATCCGTCCCATGTACCCACCCAAAGATTTCCGTTTTTATCTTCATGGATACATGATTGAACCAGATTATTACTAATACTGTTTGAATCTTTTGGATTATTAATAAAATTAATGAAACATTGTTTCTTTTCATCATATAAATTCAATCCGTAGTTTGTGCCAACCCAAAGTCTTCCGTGTGAATCTTCATATACGGATTGAATAATGTTGTCACTTAAACTGGAAGAATCAGAATCTGTATGATTAAAATGTTTAAATTTTAAATTATTTAAATTACCATCAGAAAAATTAGTGACTTCATTTAGACCGCCCCCCCATGTTCCGACCCAAAACTTTCCATTTTTTTCTCTTGATATTGCAGAAACCGAATTATCACTAATACTGAATTGATCATTCGGATTGTGTTTGTAATGATAAAATTTATTTTTTGATTTATCATAAATGTTTAATCCCCCGCCCAGCGTACCGATCCAAAGTATACCCGACTTTTCCTGATAAATTGCGCGGATTGTATTATAGCTTAGGCTATTGGAATTGCCCGGTTCATGTTTATAATGACGGAATTTTAATCTTTCCCTATCAAACTTAACTATACCGTCCTCCGCAGTTCCTATCCAAATAAGTCCCGAATTATTTTCATATAATGAAAGGATATTGTTGTTGCTGAGATTAGTTGAGTTTTTAGAAAGCTGGTTATTATTAATAAAATTTCTTTTATTGTTGTCAAATCGAAAAAGACCGCTTCCGGTTCCTACCCAAACAACGTTATATTTATCTTCAAGAATTGAATTTATTCTGCTGTTATTTAAATCCATACTATTGTTTGGCCCTGTTAAGTATCTGGTAAATTTATTTTCTTGTTCATTAAATCTGTTTAAACCATTGAGAGTTCCGACCCATAAAATTCCGCTTCGATCGCGGTAAATAGAAAGGACTACATTATTGCTAAGACTGTTTGAATTGTTGGGGACATACCGGTAATGAGTAAATTTATTATTAAAGGTATCAAATTTATTTATTCCGTCGTTAGTGCCAATCCACAAAATACCGGAATTATCTGCATAAAGGGAAAGCACTTCGTTATTACTTAAGCTGTTTAAATTTTTAGGATCATGTTTAAATTGAGTGAAAATATTTTTCTTTATATTAAATTTGTCAAGCCCTCCCCCTTCCATACCAATCCATAAATTACCTGAATTGTCTTCGAGTATAGCCCTTACGTTATTATTGCTTAAGGAATTTGGAGTATTCGGTTTGTATCCGTAATTTATAAACTTTTCGGTTTGTGTATTGAATTTACTTAATCCACCGCTGTTTGTTCCTATCCATAAATTCCCGTATTTATCCTCATAAAGTGTCCATATAAAATTATCCGGTATGGAATTTAGATTATTAGGATTATTTTTATAAACAGTGAAGCTGTAACCGTCGTATTTATCAAGTCCGTCTTCAGTTGCAAACCACATATATCCCTGCTTATCCTGTAAGATATAATGTATTGTATTTTGGGATAAACCTTTATCGCTTAGTATACGTTCGAAGCTAAGATCGGATGATTGTGCCTTTAGATTAATACAAATTATGGAATCCAGAACGAAAAGCAGCAAAAGAATCCACTTAAAAGAAAAATATCTTCCGAAATTTCTATGGACAAAAAAGTAAAACAATTTCATGAGGTAATTTATTAAAATTTCGATTAAAAATTGAGAATATTTAAATAAGTATATAGATATAATCTTGTCTATAAACTTATATAATTTAAGGTAAAATCTTAAAGAATCGTTCAAATCAATAGAATTTTGAAGACTTAAATTAATGATAGAAAATAATATTTTTATATATGAAAATTTGTAAATTCTATTTTCTAATTTCAATAATAAAAACGCGGCATGGCTAAATAATACATTACTTTAGAAATCTATAAGTAAGGATTAGGAGTACTTTAATTTTCTAAGTATTTAATTTCCAATTATTAAAATTTTTAAGCGAAAGTAAAAATGAAAATTCTTGTCGGATCAAAAAACCCTGTTAAAATAGAAGCAGTTACAGAAGCCTTTTCAAAATATTTTAAAGACATTGATGTAATCGGTATAAGCGCAGATTCCAAAGTTTCCGCTCAACCGGTTAACGGTGAAACATTTGAAGGGGCAAAAAATAGAGCTATGGAGTTAAAACAAATTAACAGACAAGAAAATCTAGGAGCCAATTTTTTTGTCGGCATTGAAGGAGGTATTGCTGAATTTTTCAATAAATGGTTTGCATTTGGCTTAATGTGCATTATTAATGATGAAGAGAAAATCGGTTTCGGTACTTCACCTTTATTCGAACTTCCAAATTCTGTTACAAAAAAATTATTATCGGGAATTGAACTCGGCGAGGTTATGGATAACCTGACAGGAGATCATAATACAAAACAAAAATCCGGAGCTATAGGTTATTTTACAAACGGAGTAATGGATAGGAAATCATTATACGTCCCCGGGCTTATTACAGCTTTAATTCCTTTCCTTCACCAGGAAATTTTCTTCGGCGAGACAGCCTAATAAAAAGAGTATACTTATAGAATTTATTAAATCTTAAATAAATTATGTTCGACAAATGATTCTTAATCTTTTCTTAATCATAATCTCATTCAAATATAAATATCGATAGAAAATAATTACGATTAAGATTACACAATTACGTAACAAGTGTTAATTAAATAAATTAATATATAAAATAAGATGTGTTTATTGCTGGTTTCATATAAGACTCATCCCAAATACAAAATAATCATTGCAGCAAACCGTGATGAATTTTATAACCGCCCGGCAGCTCCTGCTGAATTTTGGATTGATGAACCGGATATGTTATCCGGCAAGGATTTAAAGGCCGGAGGAACCTGGCTCGGCATAACAAAGAAAGGAAGATTTGCTTCAATAACAAATTACCGTGATCCTAAAACAATGAAGGTGAACGCACCTACAAGAGGCGAACTAGTAACTAATTTTTTAAGAGGTGATGATTCTCCATTGGAATATTCAAAGAAGCTTCTATCATCCGCAGATTTGTACAATGGATATAATTTATTATTTGCAGATAAAGAAAGCTTCAATTATTTCTCAAATCAAACTAAAAAATTATTGGTGCTTTCGTCCGGAATTTACGGGTTAAGTAATCATTTATTAGACACTCCGTGGCCGAAAGTAGAGAAGAGTAAAAAATCTTTTAAAAATATTTTAAATGAAGAGCACATTTCTTCCGATAATTTGTTTGCTATTTTATCCGACTCATCAATGCCACCGGATGAATTACTCCCTGATACTGGAATCGGATTGGAAATTGAAAGAGCAGTTTCTCCGATTTTTGTTAAAACACCTATTTACGGAACCAGATCATCAACAGTAATATTGATTGATTATAATGGGAATGTAACATTCACCGAAAAATCTTTAATTAATGATTCAAAAGACTGGTTACCCAAATCATTTCAATTTAAATTTATTTAAACTGAAATAATAGTTACAACGTCCATTTTCCGGTTATAGAAGTCTTTTGTCATAATTTAGCGGGAATTTTTTTATTTTTAGCATTACAAAAGAATCGAATCATATTACAGAAAATATAACTTATACAATACATTCAACATAATTTTTTGTATTAAATTATATTGATTGAAAATTTTAAAAACTCCGGAGTTTTATTATGAAAATTATTGAATGCGTACCAAACTTCAGCGAGGGTAAAAACGAGGAAACTTTTATACAAATGAAGGAATCTCTTGCCGGGATTAAAGGCTGCAAGCTCTTAAGTCTTGAACCGGATGCCGACTATAACCGTGTAGTTGTTACACTCGCAGGCGATGATTCCGGTATAATTGACGGGGCAATCGCAATAAGTAAATCTGCTGCTTCCAATATAGATATGAGATTACATAAAGGGGAACATCCAAGGCTCGGTGCAATAGACGTAGTTCCATTTGTTCCGGTAAAGGACTCAACAATGGAAGACTGCGTTAAAATATCCGAAACTTACGCAGATCATATATCAAAGGAATTGAATATACCGGTTTACCTTTATGAATTTGCTGCTAGAAGAAAGGAAAGGAAAAATCTATCCGATATAAGAAAAGGCGAATATGAAGGCCTTGAAGAAAAATTAAAAGATCCTGAATGGCAGCCTGATTTTGGCTCAAATCATTTTAATTCCAAACTTGGAGCAATTGTTACCGGCGCAAGGTTTTTTCTGGTTGCCTATAATGTTAATATAAAATCTGAAGATGTAAAATACGCAAAAGAGATCGGCGAAATATTACGGGAATCGGGCAGAGCAAAACGTGATGAAAACGGAAAGGTAATAAAATTAAATGGAGAAAATGTTAAAGAGCCGGGAAGATTAAAAAGTGTCAAAGGTATGGGTGTACTTCTGGAGAAATACAAAATCACCCAGGTTTCGATGAATTTAACTAATTATAATGTAACACCGATTCATGTTGCATTTGAAGAAGTTAAAAAGGAAGCAAACCGTTTAGGAGTTGAGGTTACCGGGAGCGAAATCGTGGGGCTTGTACCATTGGAAGCCTTGATGCAAGCAGGTAAATTTTATTCCGATGGGAAATACACTGATGAAAAATCGCTCGTTGATCTGGCTATAGAGAAATTGGGGCTAAGTAATTTGAATCAGTTTCATAAAAACGAAAAAATAATCGATTATATGATTTGACTAAATAATAAGTTTTTAAATTGTAAAAGGAACTACTTTTAATCTTTGTATGACTCTTTGTATCCTCAGTGTAATTCTTAAAAAACAGTAACACAGAGTTGCACAAAGTAAGCACTAAGCTCCACATAGATTTTTCAATTTCTTTCAAGAATTAATCTTTAATTCAAATATTAAAAGGCAATTATGGACTTACAAAAATCTTTACAAAACTATTTGAATGATTTATCATCAAATTCTCCGACACCCGGCGGCGGAAATGTAGCTGCGCTGTGCGGAGTTTTAGCTTCTTCACTCGGACAAATGGTCTGCAATTTAACAATCGGCAAAAAGAAATATCAGGAATTTGAAACAGAAGCAATGGATATTTCAGATAAATTAAAAGAATTGCAGGAACATTTTCTTATACTGGCAAAAAAGGATAACGATGCATTCGATTGTGTAATGCAAGCATTCAAACTTCCGAAAGAAACTGATATCGAAAAATCATATCGAAAAAATGAAATCGAGAAAGCAACTATGGAGGCTGCAATTGTCCCGTCGGAAGTGATAATAAAATGCAATCAGCTTCTTCCTTACCTTGATACAATTTCACAAAAAGGCAATCAAAACTCCTTATCTGATGCCGGCGTAGCAATTTCATTAACTGCAACCGCTGCCGAAGGTGCATTTCTAAATGTTGCTATTAATTGTTCAGGGCTATCGAATCAAATAGCTGCCAAAGAATTTTTAAAGAAATCTGAAATTACTTACTTTGAAATAAAACAATACTCGGAAACTCTTATTAAGAAAATTATTAATTCAATGGTGCAGTATTAATTAAATGGATCTGTTTAATTAAATTATATTCGATTGATTTCTTACCGTTAAGGTTGAATTTCTCCTGCCATATTCCTGCTTAAAAGATTAGTTAAGTCTACCAATATTATTTTTTATTTTGTACATTTGACCCTTATAAAAACAGCAAATGCAATTAAATCTTCAAGATAATTAGTTTCATCAAATATCTTAACCCGTTTAATAATATTAGAGGTAAAAATGAAGGAAGGCTTAAACAAATACAGTAAAAGATTAACTCAAGCACGTTCTCAAGTAGGTTCGCAGGCAATGCTGCATGGCATAGGTTTAACGGATGAGGATTTTAAAAAGCCTCAAGTCGGAATTGCAAGTATGGGCTGGGAAGGAAACACTTGCAACATGCACTTAAATGATCTGGCAAAGCTTGTTAAGAAAGGCGTTGTGGATGCAGGCCTTATCGGATTAATCTTTCATACAATTGGCGTAAGCGACGGCATTGCAATGGGGACGGAAGGTATGAAATACTCCCTTCCTTCAAGAGATATTATTGCAGACTCTATTGAAACCGTTATGGGTGCACAATTTTATGATGCTTTGATTGCAATCCCCGGATGCGATAAAAACATGCCTGGTTCGGTTATGGCAATGGCAAGACTTAACAGGCCCAGCATTATGATATACGGCGGAACTATCAGAGCCGGATTTTACAACGGGAAAAAGCTGGACATTGTTTCCGCTTTCGAAGCTTACGGACAATATCTATCCAAAGAATTTACCGAAACAGATCTTGAAAATGTTCTTCACCATGCTTGTCCGGGTGCAGGCGCATGCGGCGGAATGTATACCGCAAATACTATGGCTTCAGCTATTGAAACACTTGGAATGAGTCTCCCGTTTAGTTCTTCGTGTCCTGCGAACAGCGACCAAAAAGCTAAAGAATGTTATGAAACCGGTAAAGCAATTTTAAATTTAATGGAAATGGATTTAAAGCCACGAGATATTATGACAAAGAAAGCCTTTGAAAATGCAATATCAGTGGTAATTGCTTTAGGAGGTTCTACTAATGCGGCTCTTCATCTTATAGCAATGGCAAAAGCTGCGAGAGTAGAATTAACGTTAAAAGATTTCCAGGATATTTCCGATCGTACTCCTTATATTGCAGATTTAAAACCCAGCGGCAAATATGTAATGGAAGATTTATATGAGATCGGCGGAGTTCCTGCAGTTCAAAAATTATTATTAAGGGAAGGGTTCCTGGATGGAAATTGCATAACAGTTACTGGAAAAACTTTGGGAGAAAATATCGAAACAGCACCGGATTTAAAAGACGGACAAAAAATAATTTTCCCGTTAAGTTCGCCGATCAAGAAAACAGGTCACCTTCAAATACTTTATGGTAATCTGGCTGAAGAAGGAGCAGTAGCAAAAATTACCGGGAAAGAGGGATTAAATTTTTCAGGCCCGGCTAAAGTTTACAATTCCGAAGAGGAAACATTAAAAGCAATTGAGAAAAAAGAAATCTCAGCCGGAGATGTAATTGTTATCAGATACGAAGGCCCAAAAGGCGGACCCGGCATGCGCGAGATGCTTGAAATAACTGCCGCAATTATGGGTGCCGGTTTGGGTAAAAGCGTAGCCCTAATTACCGATGGCAGATTTTCCGGTGGAACTCACGGATTTGTAGTAGGTCATATAACACCGGAAGCACAGACCGGGGGAAATATTGCATTGATAGAGAATGGAGATGTTATAATTATTGATGCGGAAAAGAATACATTGAATGTAGATGTTCCTGAAAAAATTTTAGAAGAGCGCCGTAAAAATTGGAAACAACCGCAGTTAAAATTTTCTAGCGGCATTTTATATAAATATGTAAAAAATGTTTCTTCGGCAACAGAAGGATGCGTAACTGACGAGAGGCTTTAGTCTAATCGTTAACAAATGATTGCATGATATCTGTGAAAATGCTTACATGCAAAAATGAATCCTTGCATATTTTCCGAGTGAAATTACCTAATAATATTCTCTGCCAAATTCAAAAGGAGCTGATACTTAACTAACGATTTCTTTATTATTGTTTCTCCGGTTTGTTAACATATTTCTAATAAAAAAGGAGGAAGTATGAGCAGCAGCAGCAAATACTTAATAGCATCGATTATTGTTATTGCCGCGATTTTGATTATTATAAATGTTCAACATAACAAGAAAGATGGAAGCAGTCTTTTCGAAAAATACAGACAATCCCTAATTAAAGCAGATAATGATTTTTATGAATATTCTACTGAAAATGGTACAGGAAGAGCTTTTATTGATTTTGCGGATGACAGTGTAATTTTATTAAGACAGCAGCAATACCCGATAATTAGTAAGAATGAATTAGTAAAACATTATTTAAATCGTGATAATGAAATAACTCCTCTAAAATGGAAACCTATTAAGGCTGTTGCATCCTTGGACGGCAGCCTTGGATTTACTTTCGGGAAATGGGAATACAAGGATATTGACAAGAATGGGAAAAAAACAACTAGTTACGGGAATTATGTAACCATATGGAAGAAGCAAAAAGACGGCACTTGGAAATATGTACTTGATGGCGGCAGCACAACTCCTCCGCCCGGCACAAATAATTGATAAAACAGAATTACACCAATATTTAAAATTTAGTTAAATAATACTTTTCCATTATTTTAGCACTCCGATACTTTGCCCCAAAACAAAATTGTAAAGTTTATTTTTTAATATCTAATTACTTTTAATTATTTTCCGTTTCAGTTTTTAAAAATTTCATATTTACGGATTTATGAATCTAAAACTTATTTTTATAAGCACACAAATAATTTTCTTTACATCAATTTTATTCCCTCAAGCCGACAAAGGATATTTAGCACAAGGTGATAAGTATACTGCAGAGTTTGATAATCTTAACGCTGTTAAAAGTTATGATGAAGCATATAAAATTTCTCCGAACAGCTATGATGTTTTAACGAGAATAACACTTGCATATAACGATGAAGGAGAAGAACTCCTCGATCTAAAAAAAAGAGATGAAGCTAAAGGCTATATTGATCAGGCAATAAAATATGCAGAAATATTAAATAAAAAATTTCCGGATAGTGCTCTTTCCTATACCTACCTGGCATTAACATACGGGAACATGGCAATTTTTAAAGGAGGCAAAGATAAAATTATTTATGCGGAAAAAGTCAAGCAGAACGCACTCAAATCAATTAAAATTAATCCGGATGATTATTTCCCGTATATAATTTTGGGAATGTATTACAGAGAAGCAGCCGGCTTATCATGGTTTGAAAAAATTTTTGCTAAAACTTTTTTAGGCGGAGTTCCCGAAGGTACTTACAAGCAATCAATCCAAATGTTCGGCAAGGCTTTGGCCTTAGATTCAAATTTAATTGTTGCAGATTACCAGCTTTCCAAAACTTATAGAAATATGGACGAAAAAGATAAAGAAATTAAATTATTGAAGAAGGTTTTAACTATGCATGTTAGAAATTTCAGAGATAAGTATGCAATTATAAAAGCAAAGAATCGATTAGAAAAGCTGATTAATTAAACTTAAATATTCGGACAAATAAATTTTTCAATTTAATAATAAACGGCGACTACCTTAAATTGTAATCGCCGTTTTTTATTTTAGATTTTACATATTAAAATGCCAAAGGAATGACATCTACTTCATTAATAACATCTTTTGTGTTTGAATTTGACTTCCCTGCTTTAGTTGATAGAAGTAAATTCCCGAAGCAAGATTTGAAGCATTAAAGTTTACTGAATAAACTTGTCCGGCATCAGTCTGAGAATTAAATAAAGTTGCTACTTCCTGTCCCAGAGCATTATAAATTTTTAATGTAGATATACCGGATTTTGCTACTGTGAATTTAATTGTAGTAGAAGGATTGAAAGGATTAGGATAATTCTGTTCTAATGAAAACTGTGTTGGTAAAGAAGCATTAGTCTCAACAGTTTTTGAATACTCGTATGTTCCGTTCAAGTCAATTTGTTTTAAGCGATAAAAATAAACATTTGCGCTACCAGCATTATCCGAATAATTATAAAAACTTGGTTTTGTGGTAGTGCCATGGCCTTGTACGAAAGCAATTTTAGTAAAATTTTTTCCATCGGTAGAACGCTGAACTTCAAATCCTAAATTATTTTTTTCTGTTGCTGTTTGCCAGATTAATTCAACTTTGTCGCCAACCTGCTTTGCTAAGAATGAAGTTAATTCCACTGGTAAAGTCTCACTCCACACAGTTGAAACCCTGATACCGTCAACTACAACTGCCACGGAGTTAGATGAACTTCCCTGCCTCAAAGCAATAGCATTAACCGAATCTTGTCCTAAAGTTGTATAATTAGATGCATCCGGTGCACCGGCATCTGCTTCTATAGCCGGCACGCCAGAACTTTTGACCCACATATCTAAAGAATCATTTCCTGCCTGATTGATTTTATATTTCAGAATAATTAGATACGTTGAATTTGTCGAATAGTCAGTTGGTGAATAGACAACCGTCGTTGACGTGCTGGAGTTAGAAATTCCAAAATTTACAACACCTGCTGATGTTATTTTTGCAAATAATCTTGCACAGAAAAATGTGAAAGAAGAAGAACTTACAGCATAGCCCATATTAAAGAAATAATCTCCGGCTTTTGATGCGGAATTATCAGTAACATTTACTAACATTGAAGTATAAAGTGTTGTTCCGTCAACATTCTGAGTAGCAAATTGAATGTTATCATCCTCTCCACCTAAATTATTTACTAGAACTGCGTTACCTATCCCTGAGGAGGGATAGTCTGTAAATGTTAAGCCTGGAGTTACAACTGTTAAAGGATTAGTTCCCGTACCACTATGAGCCGACCACCCATCATCAGTCAATAATGAACTAGCAGTATAATCAAAATTTTCATTCACTTCTAATTGAGCTTGAGCTGTTTGACCGATAATCAATGAAATAATCAGAACAAAAAAAAGTTTAATTTTTTTCATATCGATTCCCTTTTATAAGATGTTGTTTAGTTAATAAAAAAGTAATTAATGAGAACAAAAATTACAAACCTCCTTTTTAATAAATTGATGATAATATATTATTTAAGTTTTTGTAATTACCTAATTGAAAATGTAATAATTTTAACACTTAATCCTTTAGAAAGAAGATCATTATTACAATCTTGCTCAGATAGTATTAGTACATTTTATATAATAAAAAAACGGAAATGGAGATTAGAGAAAACAAGACAACAAGTAAACGTACCTTTTTCATTGACCTTCTCCCTTACGGTTAATTAATTGATAAGGTTATTTAAGCATTCAAAAAATTAGCATTACTCTCGTTTTTATTAAATGTCGTATATGGAAACTTGCTTTCAAGCGTAAAAAATTTTGAATACCTTTACTTTTAATTGAAAGGAAACATAGTTGCCGGGATTTGATTTGCCTAAAATCCTCCCACTTTATAAACAATATGTGACCCCTTAAAAATATTCAACAATAATAAGCATACTTTAATTACGTTCTAATATAGTGATTTAGGTTTCAAGGTTCAACCAAATAATGTTAAATGAATATTAATTTTTAAGATGGGATTTATAATTACAAGATACTAATATACTACGCAAATTATTTTAAGTAACTTCAATTTAATTTCTTTATTAATTATAATTAGAAAGGATTGAGGTATCAATTGGACGGAGGCAGATTAACTTTCTTTACTGATTTTTATCCAATCCTAAAAAATCCATTAACCTATTATGAGCTTTTTCGGGAAGATCGACATTATATTTTTTATAAAAATCAATTGTCTTTTCAACTGATTTAAAATATTTTGTGCAATCCGGGCATTCATCTAGGTGATTTTTAATAGCAATACATTTAGGGGAATCAAAGTCTTCGCCAAGACTTTCGCATATATGACTCATTACCTCTTTGCAAGTAATTTTTTCTTCGCTCATTTTTGAAACGCCTTATTTATTTCTTTCCTTAAAAATGCTCTAGCCCTATGAAGTCTGGATTTAACTGCAGGTACGGACAACTCCGTCATCTTACCTGTTTCTTCAGTAGAAAAGCCTTCAACATCTCTTAACATAAAAACAATTCTATAATCAGGCGAAAGTTTTTGTATTGCTTCATCAAGAATTTTTTTCAATTCTTTGTTCTCTAAAATGTTAGGTGGGACCGTATCCCAATCGGCTGCATAACTTCCGTCATATAACCCGTTCTCATCATCAATGGAAATAAATTCATGTTTCCTTTTCCTTACTTCCATCAAACAATGGTTTGCCACAATTCTATATAACCATGTAGAAAGTTTGGATTTTCCATCAAATTGATGTAAAGACTTAACCATGCTTAGGAACGTTTCCTGCATAGTGTTTTCGGCACGTTCAGGATCACGGCATATTTTAAAAGCAAAATTATATACCGTTTTTTCATAATTTTTTACGAGATCGGCCATCGCATTTCTATCGCCATTTTTGGCCGATTCTATTAACTTCTCTTCGTTCATCTGATGCGGATTTCTTTTTAAAGATTCAAAATTAATATCTAGAATTGGTCTATCAATCACTCAAATTATGTCATACCTGCCATATTCATATTATCTAATAATAAAAATTGCAAAATTCAAGAGTTGTGAAATTATCTATTTTGTATCTCAAATAAAAAATAAATGTAAAAAAAAGCAATTATTTAAAGTCATGAATAAATAATAGCTTAAAAATGATTATTTTTCATAATATTATTAGAAAATTGTTCTAATTCATTTGTTTTTAAACGAACTAAATTGTCTATGTATTAAAATTTCTTGCTTATATTTTGTCAATTTTATATATATAGTTATTGCGGTTTTGTAATTAAGAATAATTTAGCATACTGAACATTAAAAAATAAAAATTTGCCACAAATATAAATTAAAATTATGTCACAGAACAATAACCTCGCACTACTTCAGAACAATAAACTTTTTGCAGGTCTGGAGGAATCGGAATTATTAGTAGATCTTGATCAGGAAGGTATCTCATATTTCAAGGAAGGAGATATTATTTATCAAAGTGAGGACAGCAGCAATATTTTATTTTTGATAATAGAAGGAGAAGTAAAAATAAAGATACCAAAAGAAGAAGGCGGCCCTACCATACTTAGAAAAAATAAAGGTGAATATTTCGGTGAAATGGAGCTGCTGGAAAAAATCCCCCGTCATTCTTCCGCAGTAGCCAATAAAGACAGCCTGATTTATAAATTGATGGAAGACAAATTAAAACTATTAATTGATTCCAATAAAAAAATTGAAGCAAATTTGTTAAATCTGAATCCTTATGCAAAGAATAAAAACGATGATAATTTTCCTGAAACTGGTGAAGAAAAAATTGAATTAAAAGATGATTCTACTCAAGAAATTAAGGTTGAGGATAATAACTTACCTGAATCCGATGTAAATAATTTCAATGATACTGTTTCCGATTCTATAGAAGATCATGAAGAGATTATTGCGACAGAACTTGCCGAAACCTCAAACCTTGGGAATATTGATCTTGATGATCTATCACTTCCTCCAATTAATCTTGATGAAATAGACCAGGAATTGCCCAAGGAAATAAAGCAGGAATCACCGGAAGAAAATAAAGATGTTAATGAAGATCAGGTTGAACCTAAACAAGAAAATGCGGCAAATACGGAGCTTAATGAAGAAGAGGTAAAAACCGAACAGGTTATACCTGAGAAAACAAAATCTGATGTTGACTGGAGTTTCGGCGAATCGGATGAAAAAATAGAAACAGCATCTAATGAAACAGTTAATGAAACCGGCACGGATTTACCTAAAGAAAACGATCTTGCTAATGATGAAAAAGAAATTACAATTCCGGAAGAGACAGAAGGAATTGCCGCTCCCGAGGGTGCTATCGAATTTCACACACCTAAAAGCGATAAAGATTTAATGTTGGCAATCAGAGATATGCATGATAACCTAGAATTAAATGATACTTTAAATTTAATTTCCAGTTCCCTTAAGCAATTAGTCCAGGCCGAAAATGTTAGAATTTATTTAGCTGATTATCAAAAGGACGAATTATATTACTTTACCGAAGGAGATAATGAATTAAAAAGAATTTCCAAAGGGAAAGGGCTAGCCGGTTATTCTGCAGAACATAAGGAGGTCATAAATCTCTCATTGCCGGCGGATGATTTTCGATATGATGCTGAAGTTGATGAAAATGTCAGTACATTACTTTTCCCTATTCTAAATGCCGATAATATATTAATTGCTTTGCTAAGATTTGCTCATGTTGAAAAGGGTAATTTTACAAAGTCCGATGAAGAAGCATTAGATTCAATCTCAAAGCATATTGCCACAGCTATAACAAATGCACTGCAGTATCAATCGCTTCTTAAAAGGTATAAAAGTGATTATCTTGTTAAAGCGGCAAACTTTATTATCGAAGATGTAAATACTCCCTTAATGTTAATTAAAAATTATGCCGAATTTATAAAAAGAAAATCGGAGATAAAAGAAGTAGGACAAATTTCAGATTTTATAATTGAACAGGCAGACTTAGCAATTAATTCCAACAAGGCATTCCATAACTTTTTAACGGAAGAGAAATTAATTGAGCCGAAAATATATAAATTAAATGACATTCTCGACGACATTCTAGATCAGCTTGCCGAATATGTTGAAATAAGAAAAGTAAAATTATTTAAAAGATTTGAAACGAATGCCGAGGTATTTTTAGACAAAAATAATTTTTACCTTGCCTGTTTTCAGATAGCAAAAAATGCATGCGATGCAATGCCAGAAGGCGGAAATATTTATCTTATTACAAAAAAAGAAAATAATTCTGTTCAAATTGAATTTAAGGATACCGGCAAAGGAATAAACCGGGAAATAAAAGGAAAAATATTCGAACCTTATTTTACTTACGAAAAAGGCCCGGCGGCAGGTTTAGGCCTGGCTGTTGCTAAAAAAATTATTAAGGATCACGGCGGGAATATAACAACAGGCGAAGGGCTGGGAGAAGGAGGAGTATTTATTATTTCACTTCCTGTGTATGAAGAGACATCTGCTAAAAGCGAATAGTTTTTTCTTTATAGAAATTATAGTACTGAGCCCCGGCTTCAAATCAACCTTTATTTAATTAATGGAATATAATTTAATATCCGTTCTCGGACCTACAGCAACAGGGAAAACCAAATTAGCTGCCGGTCTTGCGTTTGAATTTAACGGGGAAATAATTTCAGCGGATTCACGCCAGGTTTATAAAGGAATGGATATCGGCACCGGAAAGGATTTGAATGATTACATAATCGAAGGTAATCAAATTCCATATCATTTAATTGATATTATTGAGCCGTCCGAAGAATTTAACCTTTTTCTTTTCAAGCAATATTTCAATAAATTTTTTGAATCAATAACTAATAAAAACAAAATGCCGTTTTTAGTCGGCGGAACAGGACTTTACTTAAGTTCGGTTATTCAAAATTATAATCTTAAAAAAGCTGATTTTGATCGGGAAAAAATTGATGAATTAAATTCAATGGAAATAAAGGGGTTAAAAAATATTTTACTTCGCTTAAATCCCGGCATACATAATACAACAGATCTAATTGATAAAGAAAGAATTATCAAAGCAATTTTAATTGCAGAATCAGGCAGACAGAATCAAATTCAAGAAATTGAAGTTAGTTCGTTAAACATTGGGATTATGCCGTCGAGAGAAACGATAAAAAAGCGAATAACCGAAAGACTTAAGCATCGTTTGCAAAACGGAATGATTGAAGAAGTTAAAAATTTAATTGATAATGGAATTACATTTAAAAAACTAAACTTCTTCGGTTTAGAATACAGATATATTGGCTTACATCTAAAAGGAGAGTTAACTTATAATGATATGTATCAAAAGCTGAACAGCGCAATTCATAATTTTGCGAAAAGACAGGTAACCTGGTTTAAGAAAATGGAAAAGGAAGGCGTGCAGATAAATTGGCTTGATAATCCTAATATATTGAAAGCTAAAGAAATTATTTTACAAAATAATTACAAGTCCCCTTCATTTAAAAAATAAAGACTATTTTATTATTTTGATATTATGTCTGATATCCCGTTAAAAGTTGAAAAATATTTACATAAGTTCGGAACCGGACATTGGCAGCTTAATTTTATACCGGGAGAAAAGATTAATAATGTAATTGTAATTCCTGCAATCGACGAATTTGAAAATATTAGAAAATTGCTGGCTCTATTTTCGGAAAATGATCCCAAATATTTTAAATCGACCTTAGTTATTTTCGTAATTAATAATCTTGAATCTTCGAGCTGTGATGTAAAGGAGGATAATCAAAAAAGCCTTTTTCTTCTTAAGCAATTAATTCAGAAAAAAAATTTAGGAAACGATACTTTAGTGGAAAAGGTTATAGCTTCAGGCTTAAATTTTACTTTTGTAGATGCAGCTTCAAAAGGAAATGAACTCCCTGAAAAAGACGGAGGAGTAGGATTAGCAAGAAAAATCGGGATAGATTTAGCACTCACAGTTTTTGATTATTCATCATCTTCAAAAATTTTGCTTTTTTGTCTGGATGCCGATTGTAATATTGATAATAATTATATTACATCAATCGTAGAAAATTTTAATTCAAGAAATTTGTCCGCTGCTGTTGTGAAGTTTCGTCATCAGATTGAACCAGGCAATGAAACTTTAGAAGCTATTATCTGTTATGAAATATTTTTAAGATATTACGTGCTCGGATTAAAATTTGCAAACTCTCATTATGCCTTTCATACAGTCGGCTCGACAATTATCTGTGATTGTGAGAGTTATATTAAAGCCGGCGGAATGAATAGGCAAAAAGCTGCGGAAGATTTCTATTTTCTTGAAAAAATAGCAAAAAATGTTAACGTTGATAAAATTGAAGATACAACTGTTTATCCGTCTTCAAGAAAATCAGGGCGTGTCCCGTTCGGTACTGGGCAAAGAGTAACACGTTTTCTGCAGAAAGTTCAAAATGAATATCAGCTGTATAATCCGAAATCATTTTATGTTTTAAAAAATTGGCTTAAAATTTTAAATAGCGAAGAAATTTTAAATGCAAAGGTATATTTATCCGAAGCACAAAAAATTGATAATGATTTATTTAATTTTCTAATTGAACAAAGTTTCTCGAAAGATTGGGAGAAAATTTTATTAAATTCGAAAACCGAAAAACAAATTATTAAGCAAAAGATAAGATGGTTTGACGGGTTTAGAACTTTAAAACTAATTCATTATTTGAGGGATAAATCATATCCTTTAATGAATATGTTTGATGCACTTGATGAGATGCTTAAAAATTTCAATATTGAACCATTAGAAAGAAACGGAATTTCTGTTCCGGCCATTGAAATACAAATGGAAAATTTGGAAGCACTAAGAAAATTGACATAAATAATCCTTAATAAAATGGATTACATCTTTATATTAGGTAGTAACATAATTTACTAAAATTATCGACTTATAAGTCATCCCTCGACTCCGCTCGGGAT
>JBJKQE010000064.1:0-5853 GCA_046705645.1 Ignavibacteriaceae bacterium
CCCATGGAAGGAGTTTTAAACCTAACCACTTCACAAAATACGGTTATTGTTGGAGAAGATAATAGACCTATAGTTAATAATGATGATTCAGATTCGGTGCCCCCACTTATCTGTGGATATAAAGGATATGGATATTCATTTTTTGGCGGTTTTGATGTTCGTTATAACCTTGTCATAAAGAATTGTAGTATAGTAGCAGCAGATTCTAGCCATTCGTACTGGAACTTTTTTAGCACAGATACAATAAATTTAAAAACAAATAAACTGACTTTTGATAACTGTTTGTTTGAGCGCATGATTTATTCTTTCGTATATTCCAATAAGGGAAATTGCAACTTCACTTTCAAAAACTGTTACTTTGTTAATTTGAGTGGAAAGTATAATAGACGTGATGGCGGTGTATTAGATTGTTTTGCAAACCAGGATACATTGCTCGTTGAAAACTGTACCCATATTATGGCGGAGGGTGGAGTGTATAGAGTTAGGGGGTATCCATTTAAAAGAATTATTATTAATCATAATACCTTTATTAACTGCGCCGGTTACGTATTTGAGAACTTCGGATACCAAAGCAATATGAGCCTTACCAATAACATATTTGTAAATTGTAATGTTCAGGCATGGAGTGGTAATAAAACCTTAGATCCCGGAGAATATGACCCGGGTGGAGAGCCCATGGGTCTTGTTAATGTTTATCCTGATAGTGTAGATGTTGCAAACAATACACCAAGAAAATTCTTATGTCAGGATAATCTTGTCTATTGGGATCCTTCTCTTTCTAACATGGATTCAATATTGGATGCTAATGCAGTTGATGGTATAACCAACTGGCAATCTCAGATGATCATAATGAATACAAGAACCGATAGTATGTTCAAACATGAGGCACCTTATAATACGACTCCGTATTCTTATTTAGTGACAGATACATGGAAAAACCAGATGCCTACTTTTACTGATTCAAAAGATCTGTTCACGACACAACTAGCAAATCTAAAAACTTATGATCTTGGGACAGTTAATAATACTGATATTTTGAATTATACATTGCCCACCTGGCGTATAGTTAATACCAATTCAGACAAGTTTCTAATTCCTGACTGGCCGATTCCTGTTGATCTTTCATACAGCGACTCTGATATACTAACTGCGGGTTTAAGCGGTTTCCCACTGGGCGATTTGAATTGGATTCCGTCTCAAAAAGCGCCGTGGCTAGCTCAAAGAGCAATAGAATACAATAACATAAATAATGCATTAAATACCGGCAAACTTATTACCGCAATTCATAATCAGGTTAATCTACCTGTAAGGTTTCAATTGCACCAGAACTATCCTAATCCGTTCAATCCTAGTACAAATATAAGCTTTACAATACCAAAAGCGGGTCAAGTAACACTGAAGGTTTACAACATACTGGGCCAGGAGGTCGTCACTTTATTAGATGGCTTCAAAACCGCTCAGACTTATAACGTCAAGTTTGATGGAAACGGTTTAGCAAGCGGAGTCTATTTCTACAGATTAAAGGAAGGAAATAATTTTATTACTAGAAAAATGGTTCTTTTGAAATAAGGAAAGGAAATAATTTAGAATAACTCATTTAGCTATTTTTAAATATAAAAATAGTTGGGATAAATTCTCAAAATTAGAATTGTAAACAAATAAAATATACAAAGAGATTTTTCTCAAACCTTATATGATATGGTAAATAATATTTTAAGGATAATCAAAACATGGAGATTTAGTCTTTTTTTTAGAGCAGTTTTCCTGTCATTAATAATAACTATCCTTTTTGCTTTTTATGTTAATGGGCAAAACCTTTCGAATAAGAAAATAAATTTGAAGGTAGTAAATATACCGCTTGGCGAAGTACTGCACATTCTGGAAGCAAAGACAGATTATACTTTCAGCTATCTCAATGAAGAATTACCTTCGGAAGAAAGAATAACTCTTGACGTAAAAGATAAACCGCTGCAGTATGTCCTTGATATTCTTTCAAAAAAATTTGAACTAACCTTCAAGAGAATCAGAAATATTATAATCGTTAAAAAGAAGGAAGGCGCAAATGAAAACGGACCGCAAGTTTACGGAACATTAAGAGGGATTGTATGTGATTCGGCAACCTCGGAAGTTTTACCTTATGCAAACGTTTATATCCCTAAATTAAATACAGGTGCAAGCACTGATGACAGGGGATTTTTCATTATTACATCTATTCCGGCAAATAGAGATTACTTGGTAACTGCATCTTTTATCGGTTATTCTCCTAAAAAGGTAAATGTTTATATCCGTGAAAATAAAATTACGCAAATAGAAGTTTATCTTTCAAAGTCAGCCATTAAGTTGGGAAGTATACTAGTTCAGGGGGAGAGAACTAATAGTGTAGAGGTCACTGCTCAAAAAATTCCAATAAAAGAAATAGAGAACATGACTTTTGGTGTTGAGACAGATGCTATGAGGGCAATTCAGTTCATGCCGGGAGTTCAATCGGCAGGCGATGTCTCAGCCAGGTACTATGTAAGAGGTGGTGCGAGTAATGAAAATTTAGTACTATTAAACGGAACTCCTATTTATAATCCGTTTCATGCACTTGGAATTTTAAGTGTAATAGATCCGGATATAATCAACAGTGTTGAATTTTACAAAGGCGGATTTGACTCAAAATACGGCGGACGTCTTTCTTCGGTTATGGATATTATAACAAAAGACGGCAACAGGAACAATTTCAGTGCAGCTGCCGCTATAAGTGAATTAACGGCTAAGTGCCTTCTTCAAGGACCGATACCCGACGGTTCTTTTATAATAACCGGAAGGAAAAGTTATTCTAACGAGATATTAAAGAAATTTACAAACAACAAAAGTATCCCGATAGATTTTTATGATGCCACTTTTAAGGTCAATTACTCTAACCCTGAATTTCTTCCGATTTCAAAATTTACATTCTTCGGGTTTACAAGTAATGACAAAATAGATTATAAAGATAAATTGCACGCCAGCTATAATTGGTCGAATTCAAATGTAGGTTTTAACTGGTTTACCGCTGCAAAAAACAGTCCTCTATTTGCCGAACTCACGTTATATTATTCTAAGTTTTCCGGCGGTGAAATACCAATTACCGGCAGTGACCGGTACATTAAAAACCAGTTGGATGATATAGCGTTCAAAACTGATTTTACTTATGTGCTCAACGATAGAAACGAATATTACGGCGGAGTTAAAATTGATTATATAAAAACCGGGCTGATTCTTAAAAATTCCACCGGGAAGTTGAAAAATGTGGGTTCGGAAGGAACGTTATTCGGCGGTTACGGCGGGTTCAAATTACTAAGTATAAAAAAGTTTAAAGCCGATCTTAGTTCGCGGGTGAATGCCTTGAATTTGGCTGAAGGACCTTCTTTGCTTTTTGAACCGCGTGTTAATTTATTATATAGTTTGCTGCCGACACTGAATGTAAAAGCTGCTTGGGGAATATATCAACAACAGCTCGTTACAATCTCGGATGAAGATGAAGTTCTTGCTTTATTCGAACCATGGATCATTATTCCCACATACTTAAAGGTGCCCAATTCCATACAATACATTGGCGGTTTTGATTACTACATGACCGATAAACTGAAGTTCGGTGTAAACGGTTATTATAAAGTGATGCACAATTTGGCAGTACTAAATGATCAAGTAATATATCCGACAGATCCGCAATTAATTAATGCAAGCGGGGAATCTCACGGTGCCGAAGCAACTATGGACTTTCACAACCAGTGGATGAACGCACAGCTTTCTTATTCTTATTCATGGACGACTAAAAAAGTTAGAAACATTGTATATCATCCGAGATACGACAGCCGTAATGCGGTTAAGATTTATATCAATTTCGAGCTTGGAAATAATTGGAGAGCCGGCATAATGTGGAGCTATAATTCGGGTATGCCGTATACACAAATTTACGGTTATTATAACAAGTATAATTCGTCGAATATATTTAATTCAACATCCATACTTACCAGCTACGGATATTTCCCCATATTGGCGGCCAGAAATGCGGCAAATCTGCCTGATTATCATAGGCTGGATATGAATATGTCCAAGGAATTCCATATCGGATTCGTAAAAATAAATATAGGATTAAACGTAATAAATATTTACGACCGTAAAAACTTCTTTTATTTTGATATGCAAACCGGGCAAAGGGTAAACATGCTTCCGTTCTTGCCTTCAATTGAAATTAAGGCGGAATTATGAAAAAAGATCTTCTGATTCTGATTAGGTTAAAATATTCTACAACAAAATTTATTTCACGGGTATTGTTATGAAGAGATTCTTAATAATAAAAGTATTTTTAATTTTGATACTAAACGCTTTATACATATACGGACAAGGAATTATAAAAGGTTCTGTAACAGACTCACTTATTACTAATCAATTAAAGGGCGCTAAAATTATTTTAACCGGTACAACTCTAAATGCAGTTTCAGATATTAACGGAGAATTTATTATAACCGGAATTCCGGCCGGGGATTATATACTGCAAGCCTCCTATCTCGGATACGAAGAAAAGAAAATCTTAGTTACCGTCAAATCCAAAGAAACACAGATATTAAATATTGAATTGCAGCCTAATATTGAAAACGGAACAGGTCTAACTCGCCAGGCAAAAAGTCAGGCCGAAGATATCAACCTTCAAATCAATTCAAATAATGTAAAAGATGTTATATCCGGTAAGAAATTACAAGATATGCCTGATGAAAATCTTTCAGTAGCGTTAAGCCGTTTGCCGGGTGTTTCAATAAAATATAAAACCTTTGCACCCATCTATCTCTCAAATAGTGGAGGGTCTTTTAGCACAGCTACCGGTCTTGGTATGATATTTCCTCCTCAGAATGATTTTCCTATTGTTGATGACCCTGCTCCTACGGTTTTAATAAGGGGACTGAATTCAAAGTTTGCAAATATTACTATAGATGGAATTAGATTTCCTTCTACTTCTGTAAAAAACAAAAGTATAGACCTTAGTATTATTCCTGAAAGGAATTTCAATAATATTGAATTACAAAAAACTATTACTTCGGATGAGGATGCGGATGCAACAGCAGGAGTTATTAATATATTCACAAAAAAAGCTCCCGTTAAAAGAACAATAAAAGCCGAATTATTGGGTAATTATAACAAATTTGATAAGTCTGCAAATCAATATAATTTCGATGGAAGTTATGGTGAAAAGTTTTTAAATAATTTACTTGGTGTACAAGTTGATGTTGATGCAGGGAAAAAAATACTGAGTAGTGAATATAAAAAACTCGACTTTTTTTCTTTAAGCGACAACCTCTCATATACAAGTGCGATAAGAAAAAGATATTGTACAAACATATTATTAGATTTTAATACGCCTGACGGTGGTTCAATAAAGTTTAATAATATATATAATAAAACATCAAAGGAGTATTATTATTATGAAGCCGATTCGTCCCTACTCTTTCTTACGCCAGGGCAGGATCATATATTCTACGACAGACAAACCAAACAAAATATATTTCTTTCATCAATAGCCGGAAAAAATTACTTATTCGGTTTTGATGTTAATTGGGATGCAGCTTTTTCAGAATCCAAACTCAACCATCCCCTTTATTTTACTCTTAATACATCCGCGCGCTCTCTCTCTATGGCCGGGTCAAGTTCCCCGGATTATCTGCTTAATACTATAGATAATCCTTCAAAAAACTATTACAAAGAAAAGGCCATATCTATTAATTTTATTAAGGCTTACAATATAAGCAATGAAATTACAGGTATGCTAAAATTTGGTGTGAAGTATAGGGCAAATTATAGATCTTACGATGAATACTTACATGGTGAAATCGG
>JBJKQE010000065.1:0-22253 GCA_046705645.1 Ignavibacteriaceae bacterium
ATTTTTGAATATCGACTACAACGACATCATAAATTCCATTAATTGCACCATTCCCAAGCACTTGCTGGCTCTGGCAAATCAAATCTTCTTTTCGAAAATTATCAACATTAAGTTCTTCAACTTCATGGCTTATTACAAGCGGCCTCATCTGCAGCATGGCAAATTCTTTACTCTTACCGTCAGAAAAGTTTAAATTAACTGCAAATTCAATTTCCACCGGTACACCCATTCCCCAAGTGCCCAAGTCTAAAAGCATCTCTAAAATTTCGGCAAGCGGAAAAACTTTATGTTTTAGAATTGGAGCAAAAGTAACCACACGTTTCCCATTCCTTGAAACACCATCGTACACAGCATCGTTTTCAACTGAATAAGTTGATCCTACGTGAAATAACGTTTGATCGTCTTCAGCCTTGGTTAAATCAAATTTTTTAACCAGCTGGTCAGGTATTTGAGTAGGGTCATGATCGAGATGCCCGTTGATATCAAGTGCAAAAAATTCCTGCTGTGCATTTCTTATAGTTTCTTTTGTCGAGAAAAACTGCATCAGATGTTTCGGATACTTTGGACAGAAACGTACCGCGTTTCCGCCGTCAACAACTTGTTTGCCTAAACCTAAGGCTACAAGTGCAATTCCGTCAGATGATTTTTGCGGAGGGACAGGATAAAAATTATATGATTTAGCCACGCCTGCAAATTCAGGATAAAATCTTCCGTCATGATGCTGCGATCCTACGAGCCTCTGTACTATAACCGCCATTTTTTCTTCTTCAAGCCTGTAAGAAGTAGCGTTCATATAATCCTGTGCTTTTTTATAAAATGTTGAAGCATATACTCCTTTAATGCAGTGAAGCAACTCATTTAATCTAACAGTAATGTCCGGATTATTATTCGGGATCATAAATGTTTGATATACTCCTGCAAAAGGTTGAAATTGTGAATCTTCTAAAAGGCTTGATGATCTTACAGCTAGAGGTCCTTTTATTGTTTCTAAAAACGACATCAACTTATTTTTTATTTCTTCCGGGAAAACGGTAGCTTCTGTAAAACGTTTTGTAATAATTGAATCTTTAGCTCCGAATAATGCAAATACATCAAGGTTATTATCTTCAAGAAATTGATCGAATACATCTGTGGCAATAACTACTGCAGATGGTACCGATATTTCAATACTATCAAATCTATTCCTTATTTTGTTATTGCTTATCAGTGTGTTTATAAATCCTAGTCCGCGGGCTTTGCCTCCAAGAGAGCCGCCTCCGATTCTTGCAAAACTATTTTGAGGATCAAAAGATTCTTTGCTAAAATCTGTTATTATTCCTCTTAATCGTAATTCCTGGTATAGTTTTATGGAATTAATTAAGTCTTCTCTTAATTCCGAAGGCGATTTAAATTCCGTAACCTTTTTTGGCCTTAATTTATGAGCAAGCCAAAATTCTGTTCTGGCCTTCAGCCATTTGGAAAAATGATTTCTCTCCGCATGGAAAATAATACTTTCATCCGGTACTATCTTTAGCGCATCTTCCAAAGCTTTTAAATTATTTGCTCTGCCGACCTCGGTTCCTATTTTATTTTGAAAAATAAAATCGCCAAAACCGAAATTTTGAAGCATAAAATCTCTTAGTTCATGTAATAGAAGAGGGGAACCTTTTAACAGAAACGAAGCTCCGACTTCATGTGCCTTTTTTTCAAATTCCTGGTTACTTGATTGAAGTAATATCGGTATATCTTTATGTCTTGCCTTTACATTATTGGCAAATTTAATTCCAGCTTCCGGGTCTCTTATTCCAAAATGTTTGAAATTGCTGTCCGTGATAATTCCTAAAATATACTCTTCATATTTAGTGTAATATTCCCATGCTTCTTCATAAGTAGTGGATAATAATATTTTTGGCCGGGCACGCATTCTAAGAAATTTATGAGTAATATTAACACCTTCCGAAATGAGTCTTTGAGACTGTTCGAATATTTCAGTATAAATTAAAGGAAGGTATGAAGAGTAAAATTTAACATTGTCTTCTACTAAAATTACAACCTGCACTCCGACGGTAGAAGTATCGTTTTCAACGTTTATTCTATCTTCCGCATATTTAATAATACCGATTAAAAGTCGGAAATCACCTTGCCAGATAAAAATTCTGTCGAAGATAGAAGTATCATAATTTGATACTAATTCTTTTCGTTCTTTGTTATCGTAGGCTAACAGAATAATGGGGATTTTAAGTTCGGCTTTACGAATCATTTGCGCAAACTTAATAACGTGCATATCTTCAATGTGCATTGTGGTTATTATTAAGTCGAAATGATTATCGGAAAGGGCAAGTTCAAAAGCCTCAGTGCCGGTAGTTACATGTGTAATTTCCGGCGCCTGGCTTAAATTTAATACCTGATATTCTTCTCTTAATAATTCGTACAGTCTTCCGTCTTCTTCAAAAAGGTAGTAGTCGTATAAACTTGAAACCAGAAGAATCTCCCTTATTTTATAGCGCATCAGCTTCTGGAATTCTTTAATGCGACTTGTGAAAATATCTTCTATGTCAAGGATATTAAACTTTTCCATATAAGAGATTTTCGATTTTTCTAACACTGGTTATTTACCTACATTTCTGCCCGGCTGAATTGATCTATAAATTATTTAAGAATAGAATACAACTAAACTAGACCTTGATCCATCATAGCATCGGCAACTTTTAAGAAGCCTGCTATATTTGCACCGTTAACATAATTGCCCGGAGTACCGAATCTTTCTGCAGTGTTAATACATGTCTCATGAATTTTGGACATTATCTGGTGCAGTCTATGATCAACTTCTTCCTTAGGCCAGGGCAAACGCATACTGTTTTGCGACATTTCCAATCCGGAAACACCAACTCCGCCGGCATTAGCTGCTTTACCGGGAGCAAAAAGAATACCTGCTTGTTTGAATATCTTATAGCCGTCTAATGTTGTAGGCATATTTGCTGCTTCGCAAACACACTTACAGCCGTTTTTAACAAGATCTTTTGCATCATCTTCATAAATTTCATTTTGTGTAGCACAGGGCATTGCAACATCAACTTTTACTCCCCAGGGCCTTTTTCCCGGATAAAATTCTACTTTAAACTTATCAGCATAATCCTGAACGCGATCATTGGCACTTGCTCTTAACTTAAGCATGAAATCAATTTTTTCACCCTTAATTCCATCTTTATCATAAATAAAACCATCAGGTCCGGAAAGTGTAACAACTTTTCCGCCGAGCTGAGTTATTTTTTGTACTACGCCCCATGCAACGTTTCCGAAACCGGATACTGCAAATGTTTGCCCTTCAATGTCCTCGTTTCTTGTTTTCAACATTTCGTGAGCAAAATAAACAGCGCCATACCCTGTAGCCTCAGGTCTAATTAATGAACCTCCCCAGTTCAAACCTTTGCCGGTAAGAACGCCGGTAAATTCATTTTTCAATCTTTTATATTGGCCGTAAAGAAATCCTATTTCTCTAGTTCCTACTCCTATATCGCCCGCAGGCACATCGGTGTTCGGACCGATATGGCGGAAAAGTTCCGTCATAAAACTTTGGCAGAACCGCATAACTTCATTATCGCTTTTTCCTTTTGGATCAAAGTCCGAACCACCTTTACCGCCGCCCATAGGAAGCGTAGTTAAGCTGTTTTTAAAAACTTGTTCAAAGGCCAAGAACTTTAATATTCCCAGATTTACTGAGGGGTGAAATCTTAAACCTCCTTTATAAGGACCAATAGCGCTGTTCATTTCAATTCTAAAACCGCGATTAATGTGGATTTCGCCTTGATCATCCATCCACGGTACACGAAATATTATTATTCTTTCAGGCTCAACCATTCTTTCCAGTATTCTGGCAGAACGGTATTCCGGATGACGCTGTAAAACAACATCCAGGGATTCAACTATTTCTTCAACTGCTTGATGAAATTCAGGTTCGCTCGGGTTTTTTGCTTTTACACCTGCTATCAATTTTTCAACATACTCAGACATATTAAACTCTCATTATAATTGTGATAAATTTTTTTTGAATTATTTTTCCGGAAATAATAAATAGACTTTGTAATTAAAAATGAAGGTAAGGTTTGAAAAGAATTGTAAAGTAAGGGTGAACTTAAATAAATTAGTTGATGACAAAGATATCTCACCTTCTTTTTATCTTTACCAAAAGAATTTGAATGCAGAAGGTTTGCCGTTTTCCTGGAATATTTTTTCAGATTATCATATATATATTCTGAAATTACAATAGTCTTCTTAAGTTGCTTCATTCTAACAGATGGAAGACCCAATCAGTCCATTCCTTTTTACTTCCGTAAAATTTAAATTTTATTTGATTAAAATTAGTAATTAAAATCCTAAAAATCTTTATTGGTTCCCTTATCTTTTAACCGCAAAAAGACTTATCAAAGTGAAATAATTAAATTATTTATATGGCCTAATCATTATTTCCAAAGGCTGAAGGATATAATCTTCTTAATAAATAAGAAAAAATGACCCCAATTACATTAATAGTATATTATTTTGTTATTTCTTACATTTATTATCAAAATTCATAATTTGAACTTATTTTACAAGGGATTACAATGGCAGAAGATATTTTTAAAGAGAAAATTGAGCAGGCCGTCCAGATCTTAAATGAAAAAAATATAGATATGTGGATGACTTTTGTACGGGAAAGCGGAAATATTAAAGACCCCGCAATGGATATGGTTGTCGACGTTGGCTGTACCTGGCCCTCGGCTTTAATAATAAATAAGGATGGAGATACTACAGCAATTATAGGCTCCCTGGAGATTGAAAATTTTAAAAGAAGAAAGCTTTATAAAAATATTATAGGGTATGTTCAGTCGGTTAAAGAACCTTTAATAGAATACCTGTATAAAAAGAATCCTGAAAAAATTGCGGTAAATTTTTCCAGGAATTCCAACCTTGCCGACGGATTAACTCACGGAATGTTTTTAATTCTTCAGGATATCTTAAATGGGACAGGCTATGAGCAAAAATTAATCTCGTCTGAAGATATTATTTCGGCATTGAGGGGAAGAAAATCACCAACCGAATTTGCTATTATGAAGAAAGCGGTAAGCGAAACGTTAAAAATATTTGATGAGATGACCAAATTTATCAAACCTGGAAAAACAGAAAAGCTGATTGCTGATTTTATTAAGAAAATTACGATGTCAAAAGGTTATGGATTTGCCTGGGAGGAAGATCATTGCCCGGCAGTATTTACAGGACCGGAAGCAACTAGTCCGCATGCAGGGCCGACCGATAGAAAAGTTGAACGGGGTCATATGGTGAATGTGGATTTCGGTATTAAGTACAAAGGCTACTGTTCCGATCTTCAGAGGACATGGTACGTTTTGAAAAAAGGGGAAACAAAAGCTCCCGCCGAAGTTGTTAGGGGATTTAATGTAATTAGAGATTCAATTCAAAAAGTTGCCGATGGTTTAAAACCCGGAGTAATCGGCTGCGACATGGATGACATAGCGAGAAATTATATTACCGGGCAGGGATATGAAGAATTTCCTCACGGGCTCGGTCATCAAGTCGGAAGGGAAGCGCATGACGGCGGCGGCGGTCTTCTTCCCAGATGGGAACGTTACGGAAATACTCCCTTTATTCCAATTGAAGAATCTCAAGTTTATACTATTGAGCCGCGGTTAATTGTTAAAGGTTACGGAACGTCCACTATTGAAGAAGAAGTTTTTATTACAAAAAACGGTGCGGAGTTTATTTCAAAGCCGCAGAAAAAATTAATTCTCATTAATTAGTGATAAACAGCGTTGAAAGATGTCATCTTATTCTTGGAATAGAGATGTCATCTTTTTACTACTCAATTAAAAGCTACAATCTTTTTCGTAAGCTTTTATCAATAAATTATTGTATTCGCTGAAAGATATTTCTTTTGCTCCGAACATTTTTAAATGCTCGGTCATATATTGAACATCAAGAAGAATAAATTCTTTTTCACGAAGGTGATTAATTAAATTTACGAGCGCAATTTTAGAAGCCTGGGTAACCCGAGAAAACATTGACTCACCGAAAAAAGCTCCTTTAAAAGTAATACCGTATAAACCTCCCACAAGATTATTATTTAACCAAGTCTCAACAGTGTGAACATGATCTAATTCTTTTAATCTTAAGTATGCTTTTATCAACTCCGATGAAATCCAGGTTTTCTCACGATCTGCGCAGCCGTTAACAACAGATAAAAAATCGGAATCAAATTTAATTTTTAGTTTAGAAGACTGCATTTCTTTATTCAATGATCGTGGTATATTAAAATCGTTTAAAGGAATAATTGTTCTTATTTCCGGCATATACCAGTTAATTTCTCCGGTAAATTCATCAGCCATAGGAAATGCACCGCTCGCATAAAGCCTTAACATATTATTTGGTTTTAATAAATCTGCCTGGTTAAATTCATCTTTTTTTGTCATTTGAAAAAATGCAGTTTTTTCTGAACTTTAATAATATAGTTAAGAAAGAATTACTTTAAAATAAATATATCACTCATCTATTTTAACTTCTAAGTGAATTATATCATGTCCCTTCTTTGTTTCATAAGCGGCGTATACAACTCCCGCCAAAACCAGAATCATTCCGGCTAAAAACAATGCAGTTACCAAAAAATTTAAATTCTCATTTCCTAAAAGATATTGTAATCCTATAAACAAAGAAGTCAAAACAAAAAAAGCAACGGCAACAGTATATGAAAGTACTGCGTTGCGGACAAGTTTAACCCGAAAAGCTAAACCGTCTAGCTGCAGCGAAAGGCTTTCCAGTCTTATATTTTCTTCATAGTTAAAATCTCTTTCACCTGCCTTGGTAAAGTATTTTCTTTTTTCTTCATTTAAAAGTCTAATACGGTTTACAACGAGTGAATATTTATTGTTCATCCCCAGAAGCAACAGCCCGCAGGCGGAAATCATTAAGCCCGGCGCAAGCATTAGTTGAATTACCTGTACTATTGAAATTTCAGTTTTCATATTTTTTATGTAAGTGTAATTAATAATTATTAAGTAGAATTTTGTTTTTAGATCATTGTTGACTTAATTCCTTAAAAGCCGCTTTTCTCTTTCCCAACTTTTTATATCAAAAATTTTAATAGAAAAGCTTACTAAATTTAGATAAAATTTTTTAATGAAGTCTTTAAATTTTTATGAGGCGATTAATTATTCGGAAAGCAAAAAAAATACGAAGTTTAAAATTTTATGCGAACTTGTTTCTTCATTTTGATCGTTTTTCAGTTATATCATCTTCTTGAGAATGCTTCGTTCATACCTCCGCCGTTACGATGGATATGAAAGAAAGTATTATACAAATTTATTATCCGGGTTTTTAAGTTTCGAAAGAGGATGAATTTTTGAAGACTAATTTCTAATAAGGTAACCCGTAAACGGACATTCGAATCATAGTGACCTAACATATTCATCATATCCTCATTCCCGTTTACGGGCTTTCCTAAATCAATTAACACTAAATCCGGTTTTTCTTGACTTATTATTTTTATTATTTCAAATGAGTTAAACATATAATTGTATTTTGAGTTAAAAATTTTTTTAACCGCTTTGAGGGAAAAATTATCTCTATCTCCCGTATTTATAAATATTATTTTACTCATATTTATCGCCTTGGATAAAACTCAATTTAATAACTGTTAAATAATAATTGTCAGAAAACCAACGGAAAAGTAAAAATGTTGATAGGATTTTGCTGTGATTTGTCCATAGTTAGTGTCCTGCGGCAAACAAAAATAATTTAATAAAGTATCGATTTATTGTAAAATAATTTTAAAATAAATATAGGAAATTTAAACCCAGGTCCTTTTTATAAAATCAAGAATTACTTCATCCTGTGAATCGAGTAATTCTTTGGGAGTTCCCGTAAAATGAATTATGCCTTCATGCATCATTGCTACTTTATCCGCAATATTTTTTACACTGTACATATCATGCGTAACCACAACCGAGGTAACGCTTAACTTATTGCTTAATTCTTTTATTAAATTATCTATAGAATCCGACATTATAGGATCTAATCCTGTAGTCGGTTCATCGTAAAGTATATATTCGGGATTTGTAACTAAAGCACGTGCTAAACCGACGCGTTTTTTCATTCCCCCTGAAAGTTCGGAAGGTTTCAAATTCTGAATGTCGGGCAAATCTACAAGAGCCAGTTTTTCGGAAACAATTTTCTGAATCTCCGATTTTTTATAACCATTTCCGGATTCTACCAAAGATAGTGAAACATTTTCTTCTACAGTCATCGAATCGAATAAAGCAGCACCTTGAAATAGAAAACCGAATTTTTTTCTTAATTCATATAAATTTTTTGTATTTAATTCACTAACAATCTGTCCTTCTACCTTTACCCAGCCGGAATCAGGATAAAGCAGTCCTACAATATGTTTAATTAAGACACTCTTACCGCAGCCGCTTTTACCGATAATAGCAATTGTCTCTCCTTTTTCAATCTCAAGATTTACTCCGTTTAAAACTTTATTATCGCCAAACTTTTTATGAAGATTTGATATTTCAATCATTTAGTAAAGCTTTAATGTTAATAATTTAATATATAAAGATAATTAAAAAATTTTCAAATATACGGTTATACATTTATAAATCCGTCTATTCGGGTTTCTATTTATAATGTAAAATTGTCTGCGAACTAACCTCATTGCCCGTATAATTATCCTTAACGGTAATGGTTAAAATATAATTCCCCGGCTGGTAATTGCTCATATCCAAACGGAAATACATTCTAGGATTCGTTCCTTGTGTTTGATATTTAGTAGTAACTATAACTTCCTCTTTCTTTTTGCCTAAGCCTACTATATTAAGAATGGAGTTTAAGGTTTTGTTAAGCGAAGAAGAATTATCTTCCTTCGTTAGTTTTATCTGTTGTTCATAATCGTTAAGGCTGTTTTTGTTAACCTTCATATTGTACAATTCATAATAGATGTAAAGGGGATCTTTGTTAGTAAAAGTATTTGTAGGATTGGGGAGAAGACCTATATTACCTCTGCTTATCGTAGCAAAAGATGGGTCATTCGGGCCGGCTTTTGATGCTAAAATTAAGTCGCTCATACCGAGTTTATACGGTTCAAATTTTTTTGCTTTAAACTTAAAATGATTTGAAGAAACTCCTTTATCGAATTTTCTGATGATTTCAAATGCAAGAGTTCCCGAATCCGGGTAGATAGTCATTTGTACGGAGTTAATTAATAGAGTGGAATCATTTACTATATTAATTTTATGTGAATCAGGTAATTGCACAATTTGTTTTTTCTCATGTATTATTGGATTATATAGAGAATCAAAAAAGAACAATCCTAACTCATGATTATAGTCATAAACATTACCTCGTTTCAGCGAATCTACCGGAGTTAATCCATAGTTTATGTAAACGTCGGTATAATTGTAATTTTCATCTTTTAATTGAACTATATCAAACGGAACATTTATTTTCGGCCCGTTGAATTTTGGAGTATAATCTTCAAAGTAGTCTTTTCTTAAGTAGTCGACAAGCATTGGAGTATCGCCGGCAAATTGAGATATGAACATGCTGCCCGGCATTTGCTCGCTGTAAACATAATCGCCGTTCAAGAATTGGTCGTAAAATCCTAGTTTAAAATATTTATAATACCACACATCTGTTTTCATAAAAATCTGTGAACGTCCTCCGGCATTAATTGCAGGTCTATAACGAATTCTTTTTAAAGGCATCCCGTATCTTATAATTGCTTCACCTCTGTCGGTTTTCCAGCCTGGAAGATTTTTAAATTTAACCGTATATCTTAAGTTGGCGTATGCAACGCGTGAGTAATGTTCAAGAAGCCTTTCGTTGTAATCCGTTAGATAGAGAGGATCATTTATTTCCCAGAATTTGTTTATAATTTCATGTAATTCATCCTCTGAATATTTTTTAAAAACATCACTTAAGACCGGACTAAGTAATTCCTTTACGGATTTATAAGTAAAATCTGTTCTTTCGGAATCCGTCATTAAGCTTAATGCTCTTTGGTATTCTTTGAATGAGCTGTCGATTCTGTTATTCTCATAATATAATAGTCCGAGGTACAAATGAGCCTCTTTATTTTGCGGATATAATTCTTCAAGTTTTTTTAAAATCGGAATTCCTTTTGCAGATTCACCGTTGTCTTCATATAAAAAGCTTAACTGTAAATATGCATTTGCCAGTAAAGAATCATATTTTATAGCATCGAACAGGTATTTTTTTGCAGTTTTAAAATCTTCCTGTGCGTATTTTTCATAGCTTAAAGAAGCGAACTCACTGGCCTTAAAATAAGAATCATGATACTCATTAAAGTCATTTCCTTTAATTTTACCCATGTTGTACAAAGCCTTAGCCTGAGTGCTGTCTATTTCTATTATCTCTTTATATATATTGTAAGCCATTCCGTCGCTAATTTTATTTAAAAGTTTTGCCATAAGATATTTGTATTTGATATTCTTCGGCTTTTTTAAAATTGCTTCTTGTAACAATCCTCGTGCTTCAATCCTTCTATATACGGTATTATAATCAAAATAAATTTTTGCCAGTTCATATAAAGATTCGGGATTGGAGTCTTCGAATATGGATTTCTTAAAAAATTTTTCTGCTGAAAGTGTATCTTTATTTAATAATGCCCTGATGCCCAGATTATAATAATCCGGAACGTTGTTATTTATCGATTGTGCATATAAAGCAGCTTGTATGGTGAGAAGAAAAACAGCAGCGTATTTAAATAGAAATTTCATTTAAATATATGTTAATTCTTCATGAATAATAATTTACAAAAAACTAATAAAAATGTAATGATATTATTTTATTAGCAATATGAGCAAAAATTATATTATTAGTTTGGAATTTTTAAGTCCGACAATTTGGATATAATCTACTTATAAGTATTTTAAGAAAGGGGATTCTTTGCTTCCGAATTGATTTGCGAAGGATTGGAAAATATTCTTCCGATATTTTTTAATTTGTTTTGGAATGTACCCAAGCTTTTCTGGCACTCACCGCAAAAATAGATATATCTTAATCCAATAATAGATTCAATTTTGCATACCCATACGGTTGAGATATCTTTTAAACAATAGGGGCAAAAAGCGTTAACGAATTCTTTATCAATTTCCTTTTTCATCGAGTCTTTTTGTTATATATCTGTTTAGACTTATAATTATGAATTTTGTTACTAAAAACTTTCCCTTTATTACGCTATTTCTTTAGGGACAATCTATGATTATTAAATTTTAATTTGGAAACAGATTTTGCGGCTTAAGAAAATAAAAATAATTTTTACTATTCAGAAATAATCAATTTGTGGAACGAACGCAACTTATTATTAAAGTATTTTTAATCGTTTAAATGAATAAAATAAAAAACAAAATGAAATTAAATACAATTGTTTCAGAAAGGTAATAATTTTATCTACTTTTTTTAATATTTGCAATTTTTATTAAATCGCAGGCCAAACATGATGATGCGGGAAAATCCATATTTTTTAGCCACCACCTATGAATTCTTGCGCCGATAAATTGCCCAGTAAAAAAAGCCCCGACCAATATAGGATATGTTATAAAAGCAAATCCCAATCCGAGGATAAATCTTAAAGCAATAACAATAGGAACAGGTAAATGAATTGCAAGAATCCATTGGAGGGAAAATTTTTTAACATTATCCCGCCAGTATCCGAAAGGTAGATTTAATAGTAAAACTATAACTGCTGCTTCAAAAAGTTTCATATTATAAATTTTATTTGAGTATTATCTTTGATTATTGTTTATAAACCACAATTACCGGTTTTAGTCTTTCAAAATTAATAAAAATTTGAAAAGGATACTCTTATTTTATAGAGTGAAAGGATTATATTTGTGGAACATAATTAGGATGTTATATGAAGATAAATAAAGTATGTGTTTATTGTGCATCCAGTGATTATTCGGATGCGGTTTATCTTAATGCGGCTTACCGGCTTGGTGAAATTCTTGCTCAAGAATCTATTACTGTTGTCTACGGAGGCGGTTCCGCCGGGCTAATGGGTAAATTAGCGGAAGGTGCCTTATCTAAAAAAGGAACTGTTGTTGGAATTATACCTCAATTTATGTATGATCTTGAATGGGGACATAACGGTTTAACGGATCTTCAAATAGTTGAGGGTATGAACGAACGAAAAGAATTAATGAGAAACGGCACCAGCGCTGCCATTGCTTTACCCGGCGGTTCGGGAACCTTTGAAGAACTTTTTGAAACTATTACTCAAAAAAGGCTCGGAGTTTATTTAAGTCCGATTATTCTAGTTAATATAAATGGTTTTTTCAATTCTTGTATTGAATTGCTTGATAAGGCTATTTCGGAAAATTTTATGGATAAGCGAAGCAGAATGATGTGGACAGTTGTTAATGATTCTTCCGAAGTAGTTAATGCAATTAAAAATTCACCTGAATGGAGCAGTGAAGCGCGAAAATTTGCAACTCTTCGTAAGTAAAATATTTTAGTTTTTTAAAATAAAAAAGCCATAAGCACTTACTTATGGCTTTCAAGATGATTCCGGTATTTAATTGTTACATCATTTCCAATAATTAAACATTAAAATCTTTACCTAATCATAATTGCCCGGAATCATTTTTAATATTTTGATTAATGAACCTTCCCATAAAAGTTTTATTAAGTTCACTTATTAGACGATATAAATCATACCGAGGTTTCAAGGAGAATATTAAATAAAATGCGGATGTGATTTGGAAGACGAATTCTATTAATCCACGGTTTAATTAAAAAACTAGTACTTTGAACCTTTAAATCCATTCTAGCTTAAGTACGGTTTTTTCGTTTTTTATGTTTCCGGTGTTTAAAGTCGTGGACGGTTCAAATAATAAAACCTGTACCTCTTCTTCTGCTACGGGTTTGTGTTCAACTCCTTTCGGAATTATTACAAACTCGCCGTCATTTAGTATTACGGAACTGTTTCTATATTCAATTTTTAATTTTCCCCGAATAACTAAAAACATTTCATCTTCATTATCATGTTTATGCCATACAAACTTGCCTTTTAATTTAACCAGTTTAATATACTGGTTGTTCAATTCGCCGACTATTCTTGGATTCCAATAATCTTGAAATAGTTTGAACTTTTTGGCAATATTAATTTTTTCCATAATTTATTTTTTCTTGTTAATATTTTTATCAAATTCCTATTATTCTTCTATGATAGTTAATTTGCCCTAGGTGGTAATTTAAATGTGTTGTTAAATGAATTAGAAAAAATTCGGTTGTCATTTTCTTACTGAATACATCTATGGGATAAATTGACTGAAATTCTTCATCTCCCATAGATTTTAAAATTGTCATTATTTTTTCAATAGAATCATCAATACTCTTAAGTAATATTTTCTTCGGAACATTTTTGTCGCTAAATTCAGCATCCCTGTTTCGAATGTAGCCGCTATTTCCTAAAATTCCGCATATAAATTGATTCAGATTTCCCAAAAGATGAAGACATAAGTTGCCGGCGGAGTTTTTAATATTTTTTTCGATGATCCATAATTTAGATTCGTCGGAATAGGAATTTATTTCAATTTTTAATTTATTTAAGTCCCTTTCGAAGATTTCAATAAGAGTTTCTTTTAGCATTTTAAATTTCCTTAAAAAAATTTTTCAAAATAATATAGCAAAAATTTATTTCAGACTTCCGGTTTAAGAAATAAATCTAAGAACAATGAATTTAATTTTTATACGTTCTGTTAAAGCAGACATCCGCCCGGTCATCAAACCGAAAATGAAATGATTTCATTCTAAGGTTGAATTTCCTAAATAAGTTACGTGAACTTATTATTATTAAATTTTATTGTCAATTAAGTAATTCGGTAATAAAAAAGATGTAACGTTTTCAATTCAACTTTCGGGCAACTACTACAACCTTTTTTAGGCTTTCCAAAACTCCGGAGCTTTGATTTAACGCTTCAAGATAAACAATATAAATTCCTATTCTGAGGGGATTCCCCCGATCATCCAGTCCGTTAAAAATAACCGAACCTTTTCCTCCGCTCGGTTGATTATTGATAAGCGTTCGTACAAGCCTTCCATGACTGTCATATATTCTTATTCTTACCTGCGATGTTGACTGGGTTAAATTGTAACTGATTATTGTATTATCTTCAAATCCGTCGTTGTCGGGTGAGAAAGGATTTGGAGCTATGGAAATTTTAGATTCACTGTTTGTTAGGGCTGCATAAATGCTATTTTGTCTTCCCGGTGTTGCACCTGATTTATCTGCCGAACTGCTCCAGTTTGATGGGTCGTTTGTATTCAATTTCGGATTGATCTTTTCAAGCGAGATATTTTGAGTAGATACAAAATTTTTATTATGCCATTTTGCAAAATAATAAAGAGAATCAATAACAGTTCCGCTAATATCCTTTAATAAAATGAGGTCTTCGGAATTATTCAGCCCGAGATCCTGCGAATTTAAAATAGTCTTATACTGCAGATTGAAAAGGTTATATTTTAGAATTACAGAAGAATCCGCTGCAAATAAAAAGTAAGCACCGGAAGGAACGGTAAGCGCTGTCTCCGATAATTTTAGTGAATGGCCGGTTAAATCTTCAATTTTCCAGCCACCGATATTAATAGGAGAACTGCTGATATTTAAAAACTCAATAAATTCATTGTTATCGTTTCCGGGATCGAACATAATTTCATTTATAATTAAATCGTTTCTTTTGTAAGAAGGTATATTTAAAACAGAGTTTTCTTCTCCCGGCGTACCTTTGAATATACTTAAAGAAGTTACCCAATTTGTACTATCGTTTGTCAAACTGTTAGTTGAAATTCTTTCCAATGAATATCCGTTCTTACCTCCCCAGCTTGAGTTATAAAACAAGCTGTCGATAATTCCGTCTCTGAAATCATAAATTATAATTCCGTCTTGCGTATTTCCCAAAGTTCCGAAGTTTACAATTTTCATTTTTATCTTGGCATAAGGAAACATTCCCGCAAATGATGAATCCGGAGTAAGAATTAAAAATTCATTTGGAGGTATTAATAAGTCTTCATTAGTAATAAAGTTTTTTGTGGGCCTCGGCAATATATCGCTTACAGACCAGTTCTTAAGATTTAAAGTATCGGCGGTAGGATTAAACAGTTCGATCCATTCGGGTGAAGAATTTTCAGGAGCATACATTACTTCATTAATAAGAAGGGAATTTGATGAATAACCCGGTTCGACATAATTCTCTAGATAATTATTGTAAGGATTTTGATCTTCATTATAAATTACCTGTGCAGCAGTTAAAATTTTGGTGCTTATTTTATTTATATAAGAAGATGAAGAAATGATTATGGAATCATCCGGATTTAAATTTAAATTCGATTCTGTGCTTAATATTTTTTCTGACGTACTATTGGAATCCGAATTATATAAAAAGTTAACACTAAAACTTTCTGCTCTCGAAGTACCTAAATTTTTAATTTTCGCATTTATATTTACATTTTCCCCGCTGGTCGGAAAGCGGGGATTAAAAGTAATTTCCGATATAGCCAGATCGTGTTGTTTTGTGGTAATGCTGTTTATTCTTCCGGGCGTGCTTAATTCAATATCCAGGGAAGAACCCCAGTTACCGGATAAGTTTGAACCTGTTTCAATTGATTTTCTTTCCAAAGAAAATCCGTTTGTTCCGCCGAGATTTTTATTGTAGATAACAGAATCCATAACAATATCCCTGTTATCTTTAAACACAACTCCATCATAGTCGTTATTGAGTACCGGCAAATTTAAGACAGCAATCTTTGCAGGTATTATTCTATGATAATTTTTAATATTGTCATCTTTGGCTATAACTAAATAGCCTTTTGAAGGAATGAAAATATCTTCTTTGATTACAGCTTTAACCGGAGTAGTTATTACGTCTGTTACCGACCAATTTTTTACATTAACAGAGTCTTGCGAAGTATTATAAATCTCTATCCATTCCGGCTCTCCGCCGGAAGGTGAATACATTATTTCATTTATAAGAATTGTTTTTGCAGGATAACCCGGTGATATTGATTTGTAAGTATAATTATTACTCGTATCTTCATCATTACTAAATAAGGCATCAAGATAAAAACTCCTTTTGTTTGATAAATTAATAATAGAATAGCCCAAATCAATTACCGAAGAATCATTTTGTCCTAAAGATAAATTCTCCAAAGATTTAATTAAAATATCCGGGATTGAATCATTGTTTGTATCTTCAAACAATTGTAACGAAAAGTTTGCATTTAGTTTTCCTTTGTTTACTATCTTAGCTTTAATTTGAACATCATTATCAAAGTATGGATTTTCGGGTTCAAAAATCAGATCTGAAGCTTCAATATCGTATTGTTTTTGTGTAACGGAATTTATATATCCGGGTGTTGCCTTTGATTTGCTACTGGAAGTTTCCCAATTGGATGAATCAAATGAGGGATTGTCAAAGCTTATTCTCTCAAGAGAACTCCCGTTATTGCCTCCCCAGGAAGGCTGATAAAATAAGCTGTCTACAATAGTATTTAAGGAATCTTTAATAACAACAGCATCTCCCGTATTATTAAGCGACGGGAAATTGGCTACTAAAAGCGGAGACTTAATTACGAAGATATTTTTTATTGCGGAATCTTTGCTTATTAAAATGTAAGACCGCGGCGGAATAAAAAAATCATTGTTAATAATTTTCGTTGTTGTGTTGTTGTCCGATATTTTCCATTTATTTAAATTTATTTCCTTATCTGTCTTATTAAATAATTCAATCCATTCCGGCTGCCCGGAACCCGGGGTATACATAATTTCATTTATTACAACATCATTATAATTTGCGGGCGGAGGATATACTCTGAAGGAGAAATTCATGACATCATTTAATGTATTCTCGTCTTCCGGAAATATTACTTTAGCAATTAAATGATAAATACCCTTATTTAACGACATCATCTCCGAGCTTAATGTAACTGAATCACCCGGAAGTAAATTTAAAAATGTCTGTGAATCGATCAGTTCACTTTCAGCCGCGGCAGAATCATTATTTAAATCGTTATACAAGTTTATTATAAAACTGCCTGCTGTAATCAATCCGATGTTTTTTACGGTTATAAATAAATTAACGTTATCTCCTGATTTTGGTATAAACGGCAGGATGTTTTTTGATGTCACAGTCAAATCGAAATTAAATGGCGTTATTGAATTTCGAAATCCGGGAGTTCCGTTTAAGATTTTACTGTTTCCCCAATTTAAAGATGAATTATCGCTATTCAATAAAATCTTCTCATCGGAGATACCTTTTTCATTATTAGCTGAATAAAGATAAAAAGCTAAAGTATCGCCGGCAGGATCTAATAAAAGAACATCTCTGTCGGAAGTATTAGCCATACCTGACGATCCGAAGGCAGCATCCGAGATTTGAAGGGTCAAAGCGTTATTTGGTACAAGTTCCTTATAAATTCCATTTTCAATATCATAATCGCCTTCAAATATTACGGCATATGAATTTGGTTTTAAAATAGTGCTGCCGGATTGTCCTGTAATAACGTCCGGATTTGCGGTGGAATATTTGATTTTAAAACCAATTAAATCAACACTATCGGTGCTGCTGGTATTATAGATTTCTATAAATTCATTATTTCCAGATTCCGGGTTAAACATAATCTCGCTTAATACCAGCGATGATTTTAATTGGCAAAATAACAAACTGAAAGGTATCAGAATAAAAGCGATAATAATCTTAATCATAAAATTGGTCCCCTTTATTTGATGATTAAATCAAAGATAAAAAAAATCTGCTTTTATGTAAATTTTTTTTCAAAAAAAATTGGTAGTGTTTATTGCCCCTTTTGTGCAATATATTCGAATATTCTGTCCGGAATGATTTTTAAAATTTTTGTACCTATAACAGTAGGCAGCGGGAATTGGATTATCCTTTTTTCTTTTTTAATTCCGCTTAAAATAATTCTTACTGCTTTATCCGTATCAATTATAAAAGGCATATCAAAATTATTTTTATCTGTCATTGGTGTCTGTACGAAACCGGGTTTAATAGTTATAACTCTAATCCCGTATTTTTTAAGCCCAATTCTAAGACTTTCCAGAAATATACTTAAAGCACCTTTACTGGCGCAGTAAAATCCTGATTTTGCAAAACCTCTTGCATCTGCCAGACTGGAAGTCCCTACAATCATTCCTCTTTTATTTTTAATAAACTCCGGCACCAAAAATTCAATAAAATTTATAACACCTAAAAAATTAACATCCAGCATTTCTTTAGCATCGGTTGAATTTAAATCTTGAACTTCTATATTTTTTCCTATCCCGGAATTTAAAATGGCTATGTCGATATTACCAAAGTGTTTTAAGGATTCATCGATACACCGCTTTACCTCTTCTTTTTTTGTAACATCGCAATTTAAAGTTAAAATAGTGCTGCCAGAATCTTTAAACCTGCGTGCCAATTCGTCAAGTAAAGTTTTTCTTCTTGCAAGTAAAATCAAATTACATTTTTCTGCCGCTAATGCACCGGCAAGTCCGTAGCCAATCCCGCTGGACGCACCTGTAATTAAGATTGTCTTCTTGTTAAAATTCATGATAGTAATTTTGAATAGATGAAATAAATCTTAAAAGAAATATAAGTAAAATTAATTTATTTCTTCTCTGCTGATAGGCAATTGAATGCTGACCAATGTTTGTTTGGATGGAATGCTGTTTATTGAGAGCCTGCCGCCGTATATTTCAACCAATTTTTTTACTATTGATAACCCTAATCCTGTTCCTTTTCTTTCAAACAATATTCTGTCGAATTGAATAAATTCACCGATAAGAGAAATTTGTTCTTCGGTCATACCCATGCCTTGGTCGGTAAAATGAAGGACATAATTATCGCCGATTGAAAGAGAATTGATTAATATTTTGCTTCCTTTTTTAGAAAACTTAATACAGTTATCAATTACTTCGCTTATTAATTTTTTAAAATGTTCTCTTGAAATTTTCAACGATACGGAATTAATATTAACGACAATATCGTCCTGACGTTTATAAGATTTAGCCAATTCGATTGCTGTATCTTTTACCAATTTACTTGTTACAAAGGTCAAATTGTTTTGTAATTCCTTTACATGTCTATGGTCTCTAAGAATAAAATCCAATCTTGTTGTATAAAGAATATTTTGAATCAGTTCATTTAACCGCTTTGCGGAGTCCTGCATATTTAAAGCTATTTCCAATATTTCCGGCCGGGGCATTTTATCATAATCGGAAATTAAAAGTTCGTTAAAGCCTAAAATTGAAGTTAACGGAGTAAGCAATTCATGCGGAAGTGAATAAGATATGCTTCTTCGCAGAGTCTCGATTCTTTTTTCCTGAAGTTCTATTTTATGCAATATCATGTTGATAGTATTTAAAAGCTCTTTATGATTGTATGGTTTTATAAGAAAATCATCGGCGCCTAATTTCATCCCTTCGCGTATATTCGAATTATCCGATTTAGCAGTTAAAAAGATAAAAGGTATTAATGCTGTTTTCGGGTTATCTTTTAATTGGTTCATTACGTTATACCCATCCATACCCGGCATCAATAAATCGCATATAATTAAATCCGGTGTGTCCGTTAAAGCCATTTGCAATCCTAAAAGTCCGTTGGTTGAAGTACTAACGTCGAATCCTTCTTCTTCAAGTCTTTGTTGAAGAACATAGTTATTAGCAGGAGTATCGTCAATAACCAATATTTTCTTTTTCAGGGATTGCATCTTAATTTAGCTGTTTTTAAAATTTTGTAACATTTCTAATAAATATGGACTATATTGAGACAAAATAAATTTGAATTAAATATTATAATATTTTAACCTTTGATTATTGAATGTCACTATTGTAATAAATAAAGTATAAAATGCTTTTTTAGAGTAATTTTTTTCTATATCGGCTCTTTACACTTTTGTATTAGATTACAAATTATTATCTTTCCATCAAAAATTATTCCAATGTACGCAAATAAAATTATACCAGTGGAAGATGTTTTAATTCGAACTGAAATTACTGAAATGAATTTCGCCTGTGATTTGGAGAAATGTAAAGGTGCATGTTGTACATTGGAAAGTGAATACGGCGCTCCGTTATTAGAAGAAGAAGTTGAAAAAATTGATAAAATTTTGGATATTATTTACGAATATATACCAGATAATCATAAAGAAAAAATTAAAAAAGACAGATTTTATGAGTTTAAGGATGGAGAATTGATGACAAATAGCCTTAATAAAAAGGCTTGTGTATTTGTTTATTATGAAAATGATATAGCTAAATGTGGAATAGAGCGTGCATTTTTGGATGGTAAAATAGATTTTAGGAAACCAATTTCATGTCATCTCTTTCCCATTCGGGTTTCAAAATTCGGCGGCGATGTTTTAAGGTATGAAAAATTTAGTCAATGTTCTCCGGCTTTGGAAAAAGGCGATAAACAAAATATTAAGCTTGTTAATTTTTGTAAGGATTCACTTAAAAGATTATACGGCGATAAATGGTATTCAATATTAAAAGAAATTATTGGAAAACGTGATGTTAACTCTTAGTCAAAGACTTTCGCAGCAGCAAAAATTATCTCCGCAGCAGATTCAATATCAGAAACTGCTTCAACTTAATACTCTTGCTCTTGAACAAAGAATAAAGACGGAACTGGAGCTTAATCCTATTTTGGAAGAAGTTATGGAAGAGAGCGTTGATTTAACACAAGACTCGGACGATAAAGATAATACTTCGGAAGTCGAAGAAGAATATGATGATTATTCAAAGGACGAATTTGAAATAGAAGACTTTATGAACGATTCTGATGTAGACTCTGATAAATTAAACAGAAGCAAGGATGATGAAATCTATCAGCCTTTAACTCCCGCCAAAGAAACTTTGAGTGAACATCTGAGAAACCAGCTAAGCATGTTAAATCTTGATGATAATCTTTACATGCTTGGTGAAGAAATAATCGGCAACCTGGATTCGGATGGTTACCTTAAGAGCGGCCTTTCCGATATTTTAAACGATCTGAATATGTTTGAACATACCGAAATAAGTAATGAAGATGCCGAAACATTATTAAAGAAAATACAGACTTTCGATCCGTTAGGTATTGCATCCAGAAATTTACAGGAATGCCTGCTTGTTCAATTAAGAAATTCATCTTATGATCCTTATTACGGCTTCTTAGCCGATGAGATGCTTGAAAATTATTTTAACGATTTTACACAGAAGAGGTACGATGTAATCAAGCAGAAAATGAATTTGACGGACGAAAGCTTAAAAGCTACAATCGAGCTTATTCACAGCCTAAATCCGAAACCCGGCGAAGGGAACATTGATTCTGTTGAGATGAATCAAATAACGCCGGACTTTCTTGTTGAAAAGGTTGATGACGATTTTGTGATCACTTTAAATGATAAAAGTGTTCCCTCGGTAACTTTAAGCAAGACTTATCTTGAAATGATTGATCAAAATAAGAAAACAAAAAAAACATCTCCAAGGGATAAAAATACTTATAAATTTTTACGAGAAAAGTTTGAATCGGCAAAATGGTTTATTGCGTGTATTCAGCAGCGCCGGGAAACATTGATGAAAATAATGCAGGCAATTGTCGAAAAACAATACGAGTTTTTTGAAAAAGGCCCCAAACTTCTTAAGCCGATGATTTATAAAGATATTGCCGATGAAATCCATATGGATATTTCTACCATTAGCAGGGTAGTTAACGGAAAGTACGTTCAAAGTCCGATGGGTATACATGAATTGAAATATTTTTTCAGTGAAGGTTTAAGTACGGATTCAGGCGAAGAAGTTTCAAATAAACATATTAAAGAAAGACTGAAAGAAATTATTGACGGAGAAAATAAAAACTCTCCCTACAGCGATGATAAGCTTGCCGAGATGTTAAATGATGAAGGAATTCATATAGCAAGACGGACTGTTGCAAAATACCGCGAACAGTTGAGAATTCCGATTGCCAGGCTGCGCAGAGAACTATGATCCTTTATGCAACCGAAGTTATTATAATATTACTTCTCTTCTTAGTTTTTGGCTTAATACATACCTTTTTAGCATCAAATAAAGTAAAGGAAAAATTAATTAAGCTTGTAGGTAACTTAATCGCTTTCTATCGTTTTTTCTATGTGTTATTTTCGGTAGTAATGTTTTATATAATTTATATTTTAGCGCCCGATTCACACACAATTATTTATGATTTACCATATCCGTACGACTTCATAAT
>JBJKQE010000066.1:0-3638 GCA_046705645.1 Ignavibacteriaceae bacterium
GCGAAGTAATCAAATCTTTACGTAGATCATTAACCGAAGCATAATCGGATACTTTTCTTGGCCTTAGTTGATGTGCGAGCCAAAATTCCGTTCTTGCTTTAAGCCAATTGGAAAAGTGATTTCTTTCTGCATGATATTTTATACTTTCTTCCGGAACGATTTTAATTTGTTCTTCCAAACTTTTTAAGTCGTATGCTCTGCCGACTTCAACACCGCTGTGAGTTCTGAATATAAAGTCGCCAAAGCTGAAATACTGATACATAAACTGGCGCAGATCATTTAATAATAGCGGCGAATTCTTTAATATAAACGAAGCACCTACCTCTCCGGCATCCGATGCATTCTCTTCCATATTTGAAAGAAGCAAAATGGGAATATCATAATGTTCCTTCTTTACATTTTTTGCAAAAATTATCCCTGCTTTGGGATCATGTTCGCCTTCCCTTGGGAAGTCTATGTCGGAAATAATGCCAAGTAAAAATTCTTTATATTTTTCATAATGTCTCCACGCTTCTTCATAATTTGAACATAAAAGTATTTTAGGTCTGGCTCTCATCCGTAAAAATTTATGTGTAAGATTTATTCCCTCGGAAATTAATCTCTGGGACTGTTTCAGCATTTCAGTGTATATTAAAGGAAGGAATGAAGAATAGTATCTTACATTATCTTCGATAACAATAATTGTCTGTACTCCTACTAAGCGAGTGTCATTTTCAACATTCATCCGGTCTTCTAAAAATTTTATGATTGCTATAATAATTCTAAAATCTCCCTGCCATACAAAAATTTTATCGAAGACATCAACGTTTTTATTAAATAGGATTTGATTTAATTCTTTGTTATCGTGTGCTAAAAGAACAATTGGAATATCCAGGCCGGATTCTCTGACAAGTTTTGCAAAGCTGATTGCATGCATATCTTCGATATGAAGTGTGGTGATTATCAGGTCGAATCGATGTTCTTCTTTAGCCAGAGTAATTGCATCCTTGCCGCTTGAAACCCTGGTTAGTTCGGGGGAATGACTTAAATTTAATCCCTGGTATTCGTTTCGAATAAGTTCATAAAGTCTGCCGTCCTCTTCAAAAAGATATAGGTCGTAAAGACTTGAGACAAGGAGGATATCCCGGATTCTCAGCCGCATTAAATTTTGAAAGCCCTGGAATCTTGTTCCATATCCATGTTCTACCCACAAGGCATCAAAGGCATCTCGCACAATATCAAAATTACTTTTCATCGGCAAATTATAATTACTTAATTATTTAAATTATAAATATTAAGTTAACTGTAAAGACAAATCGTATTAGAAAAGAATAATTGAGGCTGTCTCAAAACTGTCATTCCGGGCTCCCGCCTCGCTCGACGCAAGTAGGGTAGGTGACCCTGAATCTATACACTCGAATTTTTCTTAAAAAGAGATGCTGAATTAAGTTCAGCATGATAAATTCCATCTTTTGAGACAGCCTACTGATATTTATTTAAATGAATTAAACAACGCCTTGGTCAATCATTGCATCTGCAACTTTAAGGAAACCGCCGATGTTGGCGCCGTTGACGTAATTGCCTGGTGTACCAAATCTATCTGCGGTTTGGACACAGGTAGTATGAATTTCTTTCATTATCATTCTTAACCGTTGATCCACTTCATCTCTTGTCCATGGCAGACGCATGCTGTTTTGCGCCATTTCTAAACCGGATACGGCAACACCTCCTGCGTTTGCAGCTTTGCCGGGCCCATAAAGAATTTTCTTGTCCAAGAAAATCTTAACTCCTTCAATAGTAGTGGGCATATTTGCACCTTCGCTTACTACATAAACTCCGTTTTTAATCAGGTTCTCAGCATCTTTTTCGTTAATCTCGTTTTGAGTAGCGCTCGGGAAAGCACATTCCGCTTTATGATTCCAAAGAGGATTATGGTCCAGTTTAGAATCTACCGGAGTATAAACCGCATTTTTAAATTTATCGGTATAATCTTTAATTCTTCCGCGTCGGACATTTTTCAAATCCATTATAAATGATAGTTTCTCAGCATTGATACCTTCTTCATCATAAATGTACCCGTTTGAATCAGAAAGCGTTACTACTTTTCCACCCAGCTGATTTATTTTCTCGACCGTATATTGAGCAACATTTCCGCTTCCGGAAACCAGGCATTTTTTTCCTTGAAGAGTTTGATTTCTTGTTGAGAGCATTTCAGCTGCGAAATAAACGGAGCCGTAACCCGTTGCTTCCGGTCTGATTAATGAACCTCCCCAGTTTAATCCTTTACCGGTAAGTACACCGGTGAATTCATTCCTGAGTTTTTTATACTGTCCGAAAAGGTAACCTATTTCACGACCGCCGACTCCGATATCTCCCGCCGGTACATCGGTATTGGGGCCGATATGGCGGAACAACTCGCTCATAAATGCCTGGCAGAATCTCATTATTTTTAAATCGCTTTTGCCTTTAGGATCAAAATCCGATCCGCCTTTGCCTCCGCCCATTGGTAAAGTTGTTAAGCTGTTCTTAAAGACTTGTTCGAAAGCCAGGAATTTTAAAATGCCAAGGTTAACCGAAGGATGAAAGCGTAAGCCGCCTTTATATGGTCCTATTGCACTATTCATTTCAATACGGTAGCCGCGGTTAATATTTATTTCCCCTTGTTCGTCTACCCATGGAACTCTAAAGGTTATTACTCTTTCCGGCTCTATAATTCTTTCAAGGATTTTAGCCGTGCGGTATTCCGGATGCCTATCCATAACTATAGCAAGCGATTCTGCCACTTCTTCCACAGCCTGATGAAATTCAGGCTGGCCGGGGTTTTTTGCCTTTAATTCAGACATAAGACTTTTAACATATTCGGACATATTTTCCTCCCTCTGAAATTTGATGTTATTGTTTTTAATTTATGCGAAATAGCAAACAAACTAAACGCATATTTTTTATCTTCGTTTTTAACTTGAACATCAGGTAGCCGTTATTTCAGCTGGAGATCGGAAGGTTTTCCGGATTTTATGTAGATGAAGAGTTTTAAGACAATAATAGATCATTCAGTATAATCCGGCTTTTATATATTCCGTATTCCGATCTGATCGAATTATTCTTTATTTACCCGGTTTTAGAATCACTCCTTTATTTTTACTGCCGTTAATTCTAACGGTAATCGGTTCATCAAACCTTAAATGTTTTGTAAAGTTCAATTCTTCTACGGCTTCGTGTTGTGAAAGCCATTCCCAATCAATAAACCCTAATTTGTCAAAGGTGTTTACTGTAAAATACCCCACTCTAAATGAAGTAATGTTTTGAAAGAAATGTGAACCCTGAGACGGGGTTACATTTAGATCTTTAAACCCGGATTCTACAATAACATTTGCGCCGGATATTTGATCCCATGTAACAGGTATTCCAAGCCAATGATCCAAACTTCCCCAGCGGCCTACGCCTATTAAAATGTACGGACGTTTTTCCTGGACAAGCTGCGAATTTATTATGCTGACTTCATTAGCAACGTTTATGCTTTTCGCACGGTCAAATTTTTGAATATCGACTACAACGACATCATAAATTCCATTAATTGCACCATTCCCAAGCACTTGCTGGCTCTGGCAAATCAAATCTTCTTTTCGAAAATTATCAACATTAAGTTCTTCAACTTCATG
>JBJKQE010000067.1:0-15199 GCA_046705645.1 Ignavibacteriaceae bacterium
TTATCTGTTCCTATTGCAGCTGCTGTAAAAATATTTTTTAGTAATATTGAACCTTTAAAACCTATTGCGATTATTATGGGAAGAAAAGTTGCCGATTAAAACAATTAATATATTGGAAATAAATTTACGAATATCTTATTTCAATGAATTTTAAAGAAGAATTGTCTAAATATTTATTTATTCCCGGTGGTACTGAAACTGCAGAAAATATGAAACTTAAGGTATTTATTATCGGCGGTTTTGTGCGGGATTTGATTTTGCATCGTGAAAGAAATGAAATTGACTTTCTGATAATCGGTGACGGACCAAAGTTTGCATCTAATTATGCTGAATCATTAGGTATCAATAAAATTTCCATTTTTAAAAATTTCGGAACGGCACATTTCAGAATTAACGATTTTGATTTGGAGTTTGTCGGAGCCAGGAAAGAATCTTACAATCATCAAAGCAGGAAACCGGAAGTAACTACGGGAACTTTTGACGAGGATATCAGCAGGCGGGATTTTACAATAAATACTCTTGCTGTTTCAATAAATAAGTCTGATTTCGGACAGCTATATGATAAGTTTAATGGTCTAAATGATATAAATAATAGAATAATTAAAACTCCCATTGATCCTTTAATTACTTTTGATGATGATCCATTAAGAATATTGAGGGCATACAGATTTGCTTCACAACTCAAATTTTTGGTCGATGATTCAATTAATGATGCGGCAAATACATTAAGAGAAAGATTAAGAATCGTATCTCAAGAAAGAATTACGGATGAATTTTTTAAAATCTTAGCATCACCTATGCCTTCTATCGGTTTAAAGTTATTATTTAACTCAGGAATATTGGAAATAATATTTCCAGAAATTGCAAATTTGTCCGGAGTAGAGCAAAGAAACGACTTCCATCATAAAGATGTTTTTTTACATACCTGCCAGGTACTGGATAATATTGCAAAGGTAACAGATAATGTCTGGCTTAGATTTGCTGCTTTGGTTCACGATATTGCCAAACCGCAGACCAAGAAATTTGTTGAAGGAATAGGATGGACATTTCACGGCCATGAAGAAATTGGCGCAAGGATTATGAAATCAATATTTAAAAAACTTAAACTTCCAAATAATAAATTGGAATATGTTGAAAAGCTGGTTCGTTTACATTTAAGACCTATTGCTCTCGCCAAGGAAGAAGTGACTGACTCGGCAATAAGAAGATTAATTGTTTCCGCCGGCGAAGACCTTGAAGATTTAATAACGTTATGCCGGGCTGATATAACAAGTAAAAACCCGGATAAAGTTTCAAAATATTTGGATAACTATGAAAAGGTTATGACAAAAGTGTGGGAAGTTGAGGATAAGGACAAGTTAAGAGCATTCCAATCACCGGTAAGAGGTGAAGAGATAATGAGAGTCTGTAATCTAAAACCTTCAAAAGTTGTTGGTAAAATTAAAACTGCTATTGAAGATGCAATTCTTGATGGAAAAATTGGAAATAATTATGAGGAAGCTTATAATTACTTATTAAAAATTAAAGAAAAATTTATAAATTAATTATTTTTATGTAAGTCGGGAAATAGGGTTTATAATTCAAATATCACCGAATATTTAATCTCCAAAATCTTCTTCTGATGAAAATAGTTGTCAAATAGTTAAATACTTAGTATTTAATAGTATTGATTCTGCCGTTTATTTAATAATACAACCGTTTATACATAAAATTATATATAAATTAACATTATCATTATTTTTGTGTCGAAACTATTGAGGAAAATTTCCTAATTTAGCAATTGAAATTTTTTTAATTATGAATTAACCTTTTTACAATAGAACATGTCTAAAACACAAGTTAAAAAATTTAAAATTAATATTAATCGGAGTCGATAATGCGTCTCTTCTTAGGCATAATCTGCATATTTACATTTACTTTCATGTCCTACGGGCAAAAAGTACTTTCATTAAACGAAGCAGTCAACATAGCACTTCAGAGAAATACAACTCTAAAAAAGGCAGTTAATAATATTGAAGCAAATAAATCCACAGTAAAAGCAGCTTACGGGAATTTTCTTCCTACACTTGGTGCTAGTGCTAGCTGGGGATGGTCTCGCAATAAGCAACAGGCCGGCGGTTCATATACATTTAACGGTATTACCATTAATCAGCCTGATACAACTATAACAAGTGATACAAGGAGTTATTCTGCTAGTTTAGGTGGAAATGTAACTTTATTTGATGGTTTATCTGAGTTTGCAAATTTAAGTCAGAGTAAAAAACAACTTGAATCCGCTCAATTATCTCTGGAAAACCTAAAACAGAACATAGTTTTTCAAACAATGAGCTATTATTATACGGTTGTAAATGACCAGCAGTTAATGAAAGTTCAGGAAGATAATGTTAAATGGAATAAAAGAAATCTTGAAACTATAACCGAAAGAAATAAATTAGGAGCTGTTACTTTAGCTGATGTATATTCTGCTCAGGTACAGGAAGGAAATGCACAATTAAACCTTATTCAAGCAAAAAATAATTTTGAAACTGCTAAGAGTAATCTTTTATATTATCTTGGTTTAAATGTATTCGAAAATTATTCTTTCGAGGATTCCCTTACTGCCCAAGAAGAAGAAATGCTTAAAACTAATTTGACTAATGAGTATCAAAATATGTCGGATTTAGTTAAGAAAGCGTTAGATAACAGGCCAGATTATAAAAGTGCAATGATTGATGTGCAAAGTGCTGAAGAGGGAGTAACGATGGCTTTCTCCGGTCATTTACCCAGATTAACCGGCAGTTATGATTATTATCTACACTCTAATGTACTGCACAGCTTAAGTGATCTTTCGAATAGCCAAACTTATTCGGTAGGTCTTACTCTAAGTATTCCGATTTTCTCTGGGTTTAGTGTTGAAAATCAAGTGGAACAAGCTAAAGTAAACGTAATAAATAAAAAAGTTGATCTTGAAGATTTAAGAAGAACTATAAATCAAAATATTCAAACTACATATTTAAACCTTCAAGCTGCAGAAACCGGGCTTGAAGTAAGCAAAAATAACGTTAAGGCCGGTGAAGAAAATTTAAAAATAGCACAGGAAAAGTATGCTTTGGGTTCAGGAACTTTGTTGGACTTATTAACGGCAAATTATAATTATACTAATGCTCGCACCAGCTATATAAACTCCGAATTTCAATATATAGTTCTAAATGAACAGTTAAAATATTATCTGGGAGTTCTTAATTATAAAAAATACGAATAAAAATTTTTAATGAAGGAGAGTAATTAAATGGCTAACGGAAAGAAAAAGAAATCAAAAAAGAAGGTAATCATATTTTCCGCTATAGGAGTTTTAGTAGTCGCAATTGTGATAATCGGAATTTTAGGAAGTAGCAGAAAAGAAATTGTCCCGGTTCAGACCGAAAAAGTAGTGAAAAGAACAATTACCCAAAGCGTTACTGCTACCGGCACATTGGATCCGGAATTTAAAGTAACAATTGTTCCTGAAGTAACAGGAGAAATTGTTGATCTTCCTGTTAAAGAAGGACAACGTGTTAATAGGGGGAATCTTCTGGTTAAAATTAAACAGGACACTTACTTGGCTCAGGTAGAACAATCTCAAGCCGGTTTGAAGAGTGCAGAAGCTAATTTAGCAATGAGTAAAGCTCAATTGGATAAAGTTACTTCAGATTATAACCGCGCTAAAGAACTTCATGCTAAAAATTTGGAAAGTGATGCAGATTTGGAAACTGCGAAGAGTTCATATCTTTCTTCGGAAGGATCTTATCAAGCAGCACAAGCTCAAGTTGCTAACACCCAAGCTCAGTTAAAAGTACAAAAAGATCAATTAAGTAAAACAACAATTTATTCTCCGATGGATGGTGTTGTAAGCCAGTTAAATGTTCAACTTGGTGATAGGGTGCTTGGAAGTTTTTACAGCCAGGGAACAAATTTAATGACGGTATCAGATCTTAAAAGTATGCTTGCAGTAGTAGATGTTGATGAGAATGATGTAGTTTTGCTATCAGTTGGTGATACTGCAAGAATTAAAATTGATGCTTTCGGCACTAAAGTTTTTAGAGGATTAGTATACCAGATTGGAAACACAGCCATAAGCACAGGTACCGGAACTCAAGAACAAGTCGTAAATTTTGAAGTTAAACTTAAATTTATTGATTTTGATCCTGGATTTAAACCCGGAATGTCGTGCAATGCTGATATAGAAACAAAAACATTGCATAACGTGTTAAGTGTTCCTATTCAAAGCGTTACAGCAAGAAATGCAATGGAAATGCAGCAGCAGAATGAAGAAAGTAATACTAACACAAATAAGACAACTAAGAAAAAAGAAAATGCAAGTGCATTGCAGGAAATTGTATTCCTTGCTAAAAATGGGAAAGCAAAATCGACCGATGTTAAAACCGGAATTAGTGATGATAATTATATTCAAATTAAATCAGGGCTAAATGAAGGACAGGAGGTGATTTCCGGTCCTTATAAAGCAATATCAAGAGACCTGCATGATGGTTCGGATATAAGGATAGAAAATAAAGATAAAATGTTCAGTCAAAACAATAAATAAAACCGGAATTAAAGATGAATATAATTAATATTGAACATATATCGAAAGTATATCAAGTAGGAACCGAAGAGGTACACGCAATAAGAGATATATCATTGAGGATCGATAAAAATGAATATGTTGCTATAATGGGCCCTTCCGGTTCCGGAAAATCTACTTTAATGAATATGCTCGGATGCCTGGATACTCCAACTTCGGGCAAATATGACTTTACAGGTGTTAGTGTAAGCCAAATGACTGATAATGAGCTTGCAAAAATTAGAAATAAAGAAATCGGATTTGTGTTTCAGACATTCAACCTATTATCTAGATCTGATGCTCTTCATAACGTTGAGCTTCCTTTAATTTATGCCGGAATACCATCCATCGAAAGGCGCGAAAGAGCCGAAGAAGCATTAATTGATGTCGGATTGAAAGATAGAATGCATCACAAACCAAATGAGCTTTCGGGAGGTCAAAGGCAAAGAGTAGCAGTAGCAAGAGCTCTAGTTACTAAGCCATCTATTATCCTTGCAGATGAACCCACTGGAAATCTTGATTCGAAAACAGGCGAAGAAATTATGATACTTTTTAATGAAATTTATGAAAAGGGTAATACGATAATTTTGGTTACGCATGAAGAATATATTGCTGAACATGCTGCACGTATAATTAGAATTAAAGACGGACTAATAGAATCCGATAATCCTGTTTCAAATAGATATATTCCAAAAGTTCGTGAAGAAATTAATCAACAGAATAAATAATTTGTTTTTTAATTAGGTATAGCTATGTCATGGTTTGTATTATTTACGTTTGAATTTAAAGAGAGTATGCTGATTGCTCTAAGAGCGCTTAGAGCAAATAAAGTAAGAGCAGCATTAACTATGCTGGGAATATTTATCGGAATAACCGTAGTTGTTTTAATGATGACTGCTATAAGAGGACTAAATAATTCATTTCAACAAGGAATAAGTGCCTTAGGTTCAGACGTTCTATATATTGATAAATGGACTTGGTTTTCCAATGTACCATGGTGGGAGCAAAGGAACAGGCGTAATATAACAATGGCAGATTATGAAAAATTTAAATCTTTAGCCAAACTCCCGGTTGCAATAGCTCCAACTTTAGATACAAGGCAAACTTTAAAATATAAAGACCAATCGGTTGAGAGTGTTTCGGTTGATGGCTCGGATGCAGAATATATTAAAACGACAAATCTAACTTTTGATGAAGGCAGGTTCTTTAGTGAAATTGAAGCAAAAAGTGCTCGTAACGTTTGCATACTCGGAAGCCAGGTGGCAGAGGATTTATTTCCTCACAGAAACGGTTTGGGTAAATTCATAAAAATAGGACCTGTGGAATTTAAAGTTATCGGAATATTAGCAAAGCAGGGAAGCTTCATACTGGGTGATTTTAATCCGGACCAGCGCGCTTATGTTCCCATAGGAACTGTATTCAAGTATTTCCTCGGGCATAGAATGGGAAGTATTTCAATCAATGTACGTGCTGCCGGTACAGGCGCAATAGAAAATACAAAAGCTGAAGCCGAAGGTATAATGAGAAAAATAAGAGGATTAATGTATAATCAGCCGGATGATTTTGGAATTAATCAGCAGTCAGGATTAACTGATCTTTATAACAGCAGGGTCGGAGTAATTCAAATAGCCGGATTATTTATTACAGGACTATCGTTATTTGTCGGTGCAATCGGAATAATGAATATAATGTTTGTTTCTGTTAAAGAAAGAACTAAGGAGATAGGTTTAAGAAAAGCAATAGGTGCCAAAAGGAGAACAATATTAACTCAATTCCTTTTGGAATCTTCATTCATTTGCTTAGTAGGAGGTATAGCCGGCTTAATTGCTTCTATCCTATTGGGTTTATTAGTTAACCAGTTTTTACCTACTTCAATTGATTATAGTGTTGTGGTTATTGCAATATTGGTATCATTAATTACCGGATTAATTTCGGGATTTGCTCCTGCATACACTGCTGCAAAAATGGACCCGGTGGAAGCTTTGAGGTTTGAATAATGAAAATAAATGAAATATTCTTGATGTCCTTTCAATCTATTAGAGGCAATAGATTAAGGACTTTGCTTACAATGCTTGGAATTGTAGTTGGAATATTTTCTATTATAGTAATTATGACTGTTATTACAATGCTTCAAGACAGTATTGAAAACGGGGTTTCGCAGCTTGGTAAGAATACATTCCAGATACAAAAATTTCCGGCAATGATGGGCGGTGGTCATAAAGCATGGTTAAAATACAGGAATAGAAAAGATCTTACTTTAAACGATTATGATAGATTGAAAGGTATGCTTGTCCAGGCAAAATATATCGGAGCCGAACAGTGGCAGGGCGGACAGGTTGTTAAATATAATGGTGAAGAAACCAATCCAAATATTTCCGTTGCCGGCATTTCGGCGGATGCAATGAAAACAAATAATTGGTCTACCGTTAATGGACGAGATCTCAGAGATCTTGATATTAGGTATTCTAATGATGTTTGCGATATCGGGCAGGATATTGTTGATAGATTGTTTCCGCATATTAATCCGGTGAATCAAATTATAAGGGTTAATAATTATCCTTTAAAAGTTATTGGTGTTTTGGACAAGCAACCGGCCATGTTTGGTCAAAGCTGGGACAGTTTTTTAATAATGCCTATAACAAGATTCCAATCAATTTATGGAAAACTTAACAGAAGCATAAATATTACTGTTATGTCTCAGTCAAAGGATGATTATAATGAAACAATTGAATCAGCTATTGGTTATATGAGAACAATAAGGAAAGTAGCTCCGGGAAAAGATAATGATTTTGATATATTCAGCAATGAATCAATTATAAGTCAGATCAATGATATTACTTCGGGTGTTAAGATTGGAGCTATGGTAATTTCCATTATAGCTCTAATTGCTGCTGGTGTGGGAATAATGAATATAATGCTTGTATCCGTTACCGAAAGGACAAGAGAAATCGGAATTAGAAAAGCAATAGGAGCCAGGAAACGTTCTATCCTTTATCAATTTTTAATTGAAGCTATAATTTTGTGTTTAACCGGGGGACTCATTGGAATTGTTCTCGGAATAGGTATCGGTAATTTAGCCGGAAGTTTTTTACACGCTCAAATGGCAATTCCAATTGATTGGGTTATTATTGGCTTTTCACTATGTATTTTAGTGGGATTGATATTTGGTACTTATCCTGCTTATAAGGCATCCAACCTTGATCCAATTGAAGCTTTAAGATATGAATAAAAAGAGACAAATCTTTTAGAAAGTCCGGAATAAAATAACCGGACTTTATCTTTATCACAATCATTTATTTGAACTTATAATAACCATTTTTTATTTTCGCAAGAAATAAACCAATGAATGATTTTTATTGTCAAAGATTTAATGAAACTTAATAAAATTATTTTTCAATATTTAACTGATTGTTATGAAAATATCTCAAATAATTCGAATCTCGCTTGAATCAATAACCTCAAATAAATTACGAACATCTTTGACAGTACTTGGAATAGTTGTCGGAATATTTTCTATTATTGTGATTATGACAATTATTACAATGCTGCAGAAAAGTATTGAAAACGGAGTATCCCAGCTGGGAGAGAATACGTTTGAAATACAAAAGTTTCCTGCAATAATGACTGGCGGGCATAAAGCCTGGATGAAATACCGGAATCGACCCGATATTACACTTGACGAGTATTATAGATTGAAAAACATGTTGACTAATGCTAAGTATGTGGGTGCTCAAGATGAATGGGAAGGTGTTGTTGTAAAATATAATGGTGAAGAAACCAACCCGAATATTTCTGTTGTTGGTATTACCTCCGAAGCTATGAAAACAAACGACTGGACAGCAGCATATGGGAGAGAATTGAGGGACCTCGATGTAAAATATTCTAACGATGTATGTGATATTGGCCAGGATGTTGTTAATAAATTATTTCCCAATATAAATCCAGTAGGTCAGATTATCAGAATTAATAATTATCCAGTTAAAGTAATCGGTGTATTAAATACAAAACCGGCGATGTTTGGCCGTAGTAGAGATAGTAATGTTCTAATCCCGATAACAACTTTTCAAAATGTTTTTGGCAAACTTCATAGAAGTCTTGATATTACTGTAATGACAAATAGTAAAGAAGATTATCAATCGACTATAGAATCTGCAATAGGTTATATGCGTATTGTTAGAAAAATTCAACCCGGCAAGGATAATGATTTTGATATTTTCAGCAACGAATCGATAATCAGTCAAATTAATCAGATTACAGGCGGAGTAAAAATTGGTGCTATCGTTGTGTCAATAATAGCTTTAATAGCTGCAGGTGTTGGTATTATGAATATTATGCTTGTGTCGGTAACTGAAAGGACAAGAGAAATAGGAGTTAGAAAAGCTATCGGCGCTAAAAAGAATTTAATTTTACTTCAATTTCTAATCGAAGCCGTTGTATTATCTTTAATCGGAGGTTTAATAGGTATAATCTTAGGTGTGGGTATTGGAAACTTTGCGGGTAGTTTATTGCATGCACCAATGGCTATACCAGTTGATTGGATAATAATTGGTTTCTCATTGTGTTTGTTTGTCGGTGTTGTATTTGGGACTTATCCTGCTTATAAAGCATCCAACCTTGATGCGATAGAAGCATTAAGATACGAATAAAATTATTAGACTAATTAGATATATTATTTTAGGTTAGACTTATTTAAAATGGACTAATGTTTTGATATATATTCCTCAGGGAGAGATTTATACCTCAAAGGAATTTCGATTTGGATTTATGATTCTCTATTATTAAGTTGCAAACAAGGGATAAGGTAAATAAATAATTTTGATTTTGTTGATCAGCTTTCTCTTTCAGAATCAAATTTATTTTTATAAAGCGGGAATAAAAATGAGAATTTTCCAAGTTTTTTTCGTTTCGTTTGAATCTTTAAAAACAAATAAATTAAGAACTTTCTTAACCGTACTCGGAGTAGTAGTCGGAATTTTTTCAATTATTGTTATTATGACTATAATTACCATGCTCCAAAGTACAATAGAGGAAGGGGTACAATTCCTAAGCAAAAATACTTTTGAAATACGCAAATTTCCTGCTGTAATGAGTCACGGGGATTGGAAAAAATATAGAAACAGAAAAGATATTACATTAGAAGATTTTTACCGGCTTGAAAATTCTTTGCAAAATATTCAGCGGATGGGCGCTTATATTGGCGCAGGCGGCAAAGTAGTAAAATATGGCAGCAACAAGACTAATCCCGATACTTATATTATAGGAGTTACTCAGGGTGTTTATAAAACGCTCAACCTGGAAATTGAAAGCGGCAGAGAATTTTTAGAAAGTGAAATAAATTATAGCGGACATGTATGTGTCCTCGGCCATTACATTGTAGACAATATTTTTAATAGTATCTATCCGGTTGGAAAAGAGGTTAGGGTCGATGGACAGCCGTATAAGGTTATCGGTGTACTTAAAAAGAAACCTGATGTATTTGGACAAACACAGGATAATTATATCGTAATACCTATCACAACTTTTGAGTCAGTATACGGCAAAAAAAATAGAAGTGTTTCAATTACCGTAATGTCTTCCACAGAAAAAAATTATCTAGCATCAATAGAATCTGCAATAGGTTATATGAGAACTATTAGGAAGATCATGCCTGGAAAGGAAAATGATTTTGAAATTTTCAGCAACGAGTCGGTAATTTCACAAATAAACGATATTACAGCCGGTGTAAAATTAGGTGCGTTGGTAGTCTCAATAATTGCTTTAATTGCCGCCGGTGTTGGAATAATGAATATTATGCTTGTTTCAGTAACTGAAAGGACAAGGGAAATTGGAATTAGAAAAGCTGTTGGAGCTAAAAAGAGTGTAATATTAATGCAGTTCTTGATAGAAGCAGTGGCCTTATCTTTATTTGGGGGATTCTTGGGTATAATTTTAGGCGTATTAATCGGCAACTTTGCCGGATCTTATTTAACCAATGCGACTGTTATACCTTATGAATGGGTAATGATCGGATTATCGATGTGTATAATTGTTGGGGTTACTTTTGGAACTTATCCGGCTTATAAGGCAGCAAATCTTGATCCTATCGAAGCATTACGTTATGAATGATTAAAAAAGTTCCTATTAATGTTCAAATATTATTAAATATAAAAATTCTTACTTGCAATTCATTTAAAAGATAAACTATAACTCCTCTAAATCTACCCTAATATATTTTTGCACCTTTTTATGTTAGTTTATGCTTTATGGACTTGATAAAAGAAGTCCGTAAATTTAGATTATTATTTCAAAAAAGTATCTTCTTCTGTTGAATTTAAAATTAAATTTAATAATCACAATTTTTGCTGTTTTGTTTTTGCAGTTTTATGCAAAAGCACAGCAAAAATACTACAATACTATAGTAACCGATACTATTCATATTAATTTTGATAATCATTACAAGTTATCCCACGTAGATATAATTCCTTTTACAGAAACTATTAGGTTAAAGAACAAGCTTCTTCATAAAGAAGATTATAAAATTTCATATTCAACTGCTTCATTCAGCCTTTCGGACTCTCTTAGGTATACAATCTTTGATACTTTACTTGTGACTTACGAAACGATAAAGTTGGGGATGAAAAGTTCATATATGAAAAGAAGCCTCGCATATATTTATGACCAAAAGTATGGAGATACATTGCGTGTAATGAAAAGTGAAGAAAATGCTTTTACTCCTGAATCTATATTCGGATCTCAAATAGAAAAAAGCGGAACTATAGTTCGCGGGTTTACTGTCGGTACTACTAAAGATTTTTCATTAAACAGCGGTTTAAGACTCCAATTGTCCGGTCATCTTTCAAAAAACATTGAAGTAGTAGCTGCTCTAACTGATGAAAATACTCCAATACAGCCGGAAGGCAACACAGCTAATCTCCAGGAATTAGATAAAGTTTTTATTCAGATCAAACATCCCAATGCAGTTGGAACTTTCGGCGACTATGAACTTAAAGAAGATTACGGTGAATTCGGTACCGTAAGTAGAAAACTTCAAGGATTATTGGGAGAATTTAATTATGAAGGTCAGAAGGCATATATTTCTATAGCTAGTTCTACCGGAAAGTACACAACAAATCAATTTAACGGCATGGATGGAGTCCAAGGGCCATATCAATTAACAGGTGAAAATAATGAAAAAGATATAATAATAATTGCAGGGACAGAAAAAGTATATATAGACGGCATTGAAATGAAACGCGGCGAAAGGAATGATTATACAATTGAATATTCCAACGCACAATTAACTTTTACTCCGAACAGGCTTATAACATCTGCAAGCAGAATAACTGTGGACTTTGAATACACTGATAGAAAATTTTCAAGGACATTTTTCGGAGCTGGTGTTCAGTCAAGTATCTTTAAAAATAAATTGAATTTACAATTTCAATATATGCGCGAAGGTGATGATAAAAATTCACCAATCGATATTTCACTTTCCGATTCGGACAAAGCAATATTAGCTGCTGCCGGAAACGATCAAAGTAAAGCGGTAAAATCTGGAGTAACTCTTGCAACACCTGACTCTCAAGGTGTAACGATAGGAATTTATCAAAAAATCGATACTGTTATCAACGGTCAGAATTATTCATTTTACCTATATAATCCCGGTAATCCAAATTCTTTATACAATGTAACTTTTAGTTATGTAGGTTTACAGCAAGGCGACTATAGTATGATAAGCATCGGCAACTTTAAATTTGTAGGTATTAAACAAGGAGACTATTCCCCAATAATTTTTCTGCCTTTACCTGAGATGAAACAGTTGGGTAATTTTGTACTAAATTATGAACCTGTTAAAGGAATCAGCCTGGATATGGAATTATCCGGGAGCAACTGGGACCAAAATCTATTTTCATCCATTGATGATAATAAAAATAACGGATACGCAAGAAATCTACAGTTGAAAATAGATCCGAGAAAAGTTGAAATAGGAAAAATTAATTTAGGCAATGTCGGGCTTTCATATCAGGATAGGTATATTGAAGACAGATTCACACCGATTGACAGAATTGATCCGATTGAGTTTAATAGAGATTTCAATATTACTCAAACTCAAATACCGGAAAATGAAGAACTTAGGGAATTAAATTTAAACTATATTCCCATTAATGAATTGAATTTAGTGTCATCGTACGGATATTTAAAACGGGGGAGTAATTTCATTTCAAAAAGATTTAATAATACTGCAACTTTTACTAATAATAAAACGTACAATCTAAGTTATAATCTAGATTATGTGTCTTCTAAGGATGTCGAGCTAAACAGCAGCTGGCTCAGGCAAAATGGAAGCGGATATCTTACAATTTGGAAGTTACAACCTGGGGTGGATTATCTTGCGGAAAATAAAAAAGATATGGAAACCACTGCCGATACCTTACTATCAAGCAGTTTAAAATATTATGAAATTGATCCTTTTTTAAAACTAGTTGATCTTGACGGATTTAAATTTTTAACAAAATATTCGTTGAGAGATGATTACGCTCCTTTAAATGGAATAATGTCGAAAGAATCCCGCTCTACAGCTCAGTTTTTTGAACTTGATTATACAGGTATCAGGCAGTTTAATACGACTTTAAATGTCACTGTAAATAATAAATCTTATGAAGAAGCATTTAAGGAAAGAGGAATGTTGAATGCGCAAACAATCTTAGTCCGTTCTCAAAGCCGTTTTAATTTCGGAAGACCGATAAGCGGGGATTATTATTATGAAGTTTCTACTCAAAGAACTGCAAAATTGCAAAAAGTATTTGTCCAGGTTGCCCAAGGGGCCGGTAATTATATTTATCTCGGCGATTTGAATCATAATGGGGTTAAAGATGAAAATGAATTTCAGCCGACACTATATGATGGTAATTATGTTCTGGTTACTGTTCCTACAGATCAGCTTTATCCCGTTATAGATTTAAAAACGAGTACAAGATGGAAAGTAAATTATAAAGACATTTTTGATCAAAATTCTTTATTAGGTAAAATTCTTCATCCGTTTTCTTCAGAAACAGAATGGCGGGTTGAAGAGAACAGCCAGGAACAAGATTACAAAAAAATATATCTTCTGCATTTTTCGGATTTTCAGAACCCTGATAAAACTATTCATGGTACTAATTTTATTCAACAGGATTTATATTTGTTTGAAAATGATCCCGAATTTTCTGCAAGACTTCGATATTCTCAAAGTAAAGGTATGGATCAATTTAGCGGAGGTGTTGAACAATCTTATACAAGGGAACGAAGCATAAGAATTAATTTTAAAATGATTGAAGAGATGAGCAACCAGACTGATATTGTAAATCAGAGCGATAATTTAAGTGCGCCGGAAACATCAACCGATAGAAGGGAAATTACTTCCAACAGTATTACATCGGATTTTTCTTACCGCCCGCAAAGAAATATTGAAGTTGGTTTTAAATTTAATGTCGGTCAAAGAGTAGATGATTTCCCGCCAATTCCAACAACCATTGATATCAATACTCAATTGCTTAGATTTACTCTTTCATTTGCCGGTTCCGGAAGGTTAAGAATTGAATTTGAAAGAGATGAATTAAATTCCAATTCAACACAAAACTTTATTCCGTTTCAAATGACTGAGGGAAATGTAATAGGGAAAAATTTCTTCTGGCGTTTTAATTTTGATTATAGACTATCGTCAAATCTTCAATCTACTATCAGTTATGATGGTAGAGCTCAAGGAAGCGAAAGAGTTGTTCATACGGCAAGAGCAGAAGTAAGAGCATTCTTTTAAATAATAATTAAACAATATTAAAAATGGAAATAATTGCAAAATATGTTGAAGTTCATATCTTCAAACAATCCGAAGGTAAGTTGGAATTTCTTTTATTGAAAAGATCTAATAAAGAAATTTACGGGGGTCTATGGCAAATGGTAACAGGTAAAATAAAAAAAGGGGAGAAGGCTTTTAAAAGTGCATTGAGGGAAATGAAAGAAGAAACGGGATTAACTCCGCAAAAATTCTGGACTGCACCAAATATTAATTCATTTTATGATCATAACGAAGACTGCATAATTTTATTGCCGGTATTTGCAGCACTTGTAAAAAAAGATTCTGAGGTAAAAATAAGTAAGGAACACACCGAATTTAAATGGACTGACTCTAAACAGGCAAATACTTTGTTAGCATGGCCGGGGCAGCGTAAGTCAGTTGAAATAATTGAAAATTACGTAACTCGGAAACCTGACTTTCTAAACTTTGTTGAAATCAAACTATAAATAATTTTGAATCTAATTTTATCAGACTTTATTTAAGAATTATACTATCTTGTTATAAGTCACAATAAACTGAATTATATTTTATAATTTTTATTTTAATTAAGCTTAAAAATTTATTATCTATTTTATAATTATTTTTTTAGATAGCAGTATTGTTACTGATCAAACCTTTGCAAAATGAATCTTAAAAATTACAATTCTATAATTCTCGCAATTTTAAAAACAGAATATTTGAAAATATTTTTATCAAATTAAAATTTAAATCAATTATTTTTTTTACTAAACATTAAAATGGATTTAAGGAGAATGATAAATGAATTATAATAAAAAGGGATTAATTGTTTTCCTCTCATTTATATT
>JBJKQE010000068.1:0-37799 GCA_046705645.1 Ignavibacteriaceae bacterium
AAAGTTCACGCCTAATAATTAATTCTTCCAGAAATGGTTCCTTCGATTTAATTGAGATATCCATCTTTTCAATATTTAGCGCAATTCTTTGAGCAGAAATTTGACCAAAGTGAAGATAAGGTGAAAGATTGGATTGTGCGTCTAACGTAGGGTCATTTCTTTCTATATCATATTTATTAATCTTGTTGAAGAGAAAATCATTAAGCGTCTCATTTGCAGCTTTATCGCCTGGTTTTATCCAATCGACTTCTTTTACACTAAAATCTATTTGCAGTCCTTTTTCTATACTTTTCCAATTTATTTTATTGCTGTCAGCAGGAAATTTATTTTTTGAAATCTTAAGTGAAGGAAATTCTTCCAAATATTCGGGCAGCTTTTTATTTATTTTTGAACGAATTGTATACGCAGCAAATTCTTCTTTATCTGACGCCTGAAAGCAAGATACAATATTATGCGCATCTACTTCATAAAAAGGAATATTAATTTTTTCAGAAACTTTTTTCTTCCATTCTTTTTTAATTTTTAGAGGATCAAAATCTGTTACAAGTAAACTGCAGTTATAATATTTTATAAAAGCAGGAATTTCTTTTTCCGGATTTCCTAAAAGTAAAAAGAAGGGAATTTTCAAAGTCCTTAATTTCGCTTCTATTTCTTGAAGACCTTTTATCATAAATCCGTATTGCCGTATCGTTGCTTCAAGAAAATTGGGTACCATACAAAATAAAACTGCTAATGATTTATTTTTTTGTTCTGCTTTTTCTTGAGCAAAAATTAAAGCCCAATTATCATCTACACGCTGATCTCGGCTCATCCAATAAACTACAGGACCTTTTTTCTCAGATGCTTCTTTAATTATTCTAATTCTTTTTTCATTCATAAAAAAAGTCTTTAGTTGGAATCATTTAAAATTAATTAAAAAGAATTGGTTCTTTAAAAATTTTATTCATATACAGGAACAAGCAATAGAGGTATTTTACTTGATTTGGCAACTTTAGGAGTGATGCTTCCTTCTAATAATGCTTCAGCACCTTTAGTTCCATGGGTAGCTAGAATAATTAAATCCGCATTAATATTTTTTGCAGTTTTTATAATTGCTTCAGCGGGATCATTTCTTAAAGCTCTAACTTTAACCTTTAGGTCTTTCTTCACAAGTTCTTTTTTTAACTTTTCAAGGTATTCTTCAGCATCCGAAACGATCATATCCAGCATCTTAGAAGTAGTTCCCGGCAGCAGGCGATTAGTTTGTGTAAATCCTCCTGCTAAATTTCCAAAATGAGGAATTGCACATAGAAGTTGAATATTAGCATTGCATGATTTAGCCAATCCAGACGAAATTTCTAATGCTTGTTCATGTTCTGGATTTCCATCTAAAGGGATTAAAAAGTTTTTAAATTCAAATTGCGCCTTTGCTTTTTCTTTTGAGGGGTTTATCAGCATTACAGGTGTTTTACCAAGTGCAATTACCTGCTGCGCAATTGAACCGAATAATATTCCATGAAATCCGCTGCCACCATGCCTGCACATTACAATTAAATCCTGATTTAATTCTTTTGAATGCTGGGCTATACTTAAAGGAATATTACTTACACTTTCTTCGTGTATGTGCATTTTAACTTTTAGACCTTTAAATATCTCCAAAGCTGAGATTGAATTTAAATATTCTTCAGCCTGCCTTGAGGATGTTAAATGACTCTGACCATGAACTTGTCGAGGTGCATCTTTTTCGATGATATGTATTAGTGTTACATCGGTATTAATTTTTTTCGCAAGACTCGCTACCACAGGTAAAACCGATTCTGCTAATAATGAGCCGTCAAGCGGAACCAATAAATTTTTAATCATCAAGGTTATCCGATAAATAAGACCTGGTATATAAGATATAAATTTAGTGCAATTATTAAAGCCGCAATAATGTACACTATAAAGGTAGTAATTTTTTTATTAACAAGAATTCCCATTATCTCTTTTTTCTTGGTAAAAATTATCAAGGGTATAATTGCAAACGGTAGGCCGAAACTTAGAACTACCTGGCTAATTACCAGTGTTCTGGTTGGATCTAAGCCAATTGCTATTACTATAATTGACGGAATTATTGTAACTAATCGCCTTAACCACACAGGAATATGCTTATGAAGGAAACCCTGCATCATAACCTGCCCGGCACTTGTACCGACTGTTGATGAAGACAAACCTGAAGCAAGAAGAGAAATGGCAAATATCCAGCTTGCCGCTTTTCCTAGCAGAGGCTGCAATGTCAAATGCGCTTCTTCAATTGAAGCTACGTTTGTAAATCCATGTTTATAAAAAGTCGCGGCCGCCATTATTAACATCGCCATATTTACAAGGCTTGCAATGCCCATTGCTATTGTTACATCAAGGATTTCAAAATGAAAAAGCTTACGAAGTTTTTCCGGTTTCTTAACTATAATCCTCTGCTGGGTTAATGCGGAATGCAGAAATATTGCATGCGGCATAACGGTTGCCCCTAAAATCCCCGTTGCCAGAAGTATGCTTTCCGTACCGGAAAATTTAGGTACAAATGTATGATATAACAGCGTACTAAATTCCGGGCGATCCAAAATTGTTTCTACAAGATAGCTTAATGCAATAACACTAACCATAACGGTTATTGCAATTTCGAGCGGACGAAATCCGTAACGTTCCAGACCAAGAATTAAAAACGTGCAAATAGCTGTTAACACTCCGCCGATTATTAACGGAAATCCGAATAAAAGCTGAAACCCAATTGCAGCACCTAAAAATTCTGCCAGGTCAGTGGCAATAGCGACTAATTCCATTATAACCCACATACCGTACACAACTGGTTTACTAAATTGATTTCTGCAATGTTCAGCTAAATTATTACCTGTTGCAATTCCTAATTTTGCCGATAAAGATTGTATCAGCATTGCCATAATGTTGCTTACGAGAATTACCCACAGTAATGTATAGCCGAAAGCAGAGCCCCCTTGAATATTTGTTGCAAAATTTCCGGGATCGACATACGCAACACTCGCGATAAATGCCGGGCCAAGAAACGGAGTTAATCTTTTAAGGAGATTTTTTTTAGATTCTCCGGAAAGAGCTTCTTCCGCAGAACTTCTTGTTTTACCATCTGTTTGTAAAATATTTTTACCGATTGAAGATTTCATTTAGACTTCACCTCGACAAAAACATTTTGAGCTAATTTATTACTTATATTCCAGTGTTTACCTTGTATGATAACTTCCATCGATTTATCAAAATCTCTTTTTTCAACAACACTTATACTTTCATTTAGCTTTATCCCGATTCCGGAGATATATATTAAAAACTTTTCATCAAAATCATTTACTCTCACCACCTGTGCAGACTCACCCGCTTTCAACTCAGCTAACGGACGATGTCTTTTTACCTTGGGTAGTTTACCTTCTTTTGAAGGGATAGGATCACCGTGAGGATCGTATAATGGAAAATCCAGCATTTCTTCTAATCGATTTATTAAATAATCAGAAGATGAATGCTCAAGCCGGTTTGCTTCTTCATGTACCTTTCCCCAAGGCATTCCGACAATTTGATTTAGAAACACTTCCCAAATCCTATGGCGCCTAACAACATTCTTAGCATAATTTTCTCCATCCTTTGTTAGTTTTATACCTTTGTATTTTTCATATAAGATATAACCGTCCTTTGCAAGTTTCTTTAGCATGTCGGTAACTGCGGCATTTGATACGGTTAATTTGGAAGCAATAATATTAGGCTTAATTGTATCTTCAGAATTCTGACTTTTATAGATGATGCTTAAGTAATCTTCCTTAGATATATTTTTCATATTTAAGTAGTTTTTAATTTAAATTTAAGTATACTTAAAAAAATAATCAAGAGGACTTAATCACAATGAATTGGAGATAAAGATTTATTAAAGACTGAATTATTATTGATCCTGGATTTAGAAAAGGCTTATTAAAAATGGAAATAGCTTTTTAAAAATATTATTGCGAGTGAAAGCGGAATTCTATAGGACTTAACAATAAAAAATATAAATGAATTTTTTCGATAAAACATAAAGTTTTGATTTAAACTTCTTAAATTTAATTTTGAACTTGAACTCTGTTTTCCCGCATAGATACAAGTTTAAGTTAAACACTAAAAATTGATTTTATCTGCTCTAATTCTTAATTATGAATTCAGCAAAACAAATATTAAAAGATGTTTTCGGTTATGATTCGTTCAGGCCGCTGCAAAGCGAGATTATCCAAAATATCTTAAACAAAAATGATACTCTTGTTATAATGCCCACCGGCGGCGGCAAATCCATCTGCTATCAAATACCGGCGTTAATATTTGAAGGCTTAACGATTGTAATTTCTCCGCTTATCTCATTAATGAAAGATCAGGTTGAACAGCTTAGACAGCTTGGCGTTAAAACCGCTCTTCTTAATTCTTCTCTTTCACCGGAAGATTATAATTACAATTTTGATAATGTTAGAGACAATAAAGTAAAACTTATTTATATCGCTCCAGAATCATTACAAAAAGAAGAAATCTTCAATCTCCTTAAAAGCATACATGTTGATTGTATTACGGTTGACGAAGCACATTGCATTTCAGAATGGGGACATGATTTCAGAAAAGACTACAGACAGCTTGGCATCTTCAGAAAACATTTTCCTTCGGCTGTTTGCATTGGTTTAACTGCCACTGCAACTCCGCGGGTTCAGAATGACATTTGTAATAACCTTAATATGACAGATCATAAAAGGTTTGTCGCTAGCTTTAACAGGGAAAATTTATTTTTAGAAGTCGTACCAAAATTAGATTCATTTAAGCAGACAGTTGATTTCTTAAGAGCTCATCCGGATCAATCGGGAATTATTTATTGTTTTTCAAGAAAGCAGGTTGATGATCTTCATGAAGACTTGTCCTATCTCGGCTTTTCAACAAAACCTTACCACGCAGGACTTTCCGATGAGGAAAGGAATAGAAACCAGGAGCTTTTTACTAAAGATGAAGTTTTAATAATTGTAGCCACAATAGCTTTTGGTATGGGAATAAACAAATCTAATGTTAGGTTTGTAATTCACCATGATCTTCCGAAAAACCTGGAATCATATTACCAGGAGATAGGAAGATCAGGGCGTGACGGTTTAAGATCGGATTGCCTGCTACTTTATAGTTATTCGGATGTTTCAAAGATAAATTATTTTATCGATCAAAAAGAAGATGAAGTTGAAAGGCTTGCCGCTAAGGAACATCTTGATGCAATGGTAAGATACGCAGAGTCGGAAATTTGCAGAAGACATAAACTCATTAATTATTTCGGCGAGTCCTATTGGAAAGATTATTGCGGTATGTGCGACAACTGCATAACAGACGAAAAAGAAAAAACAGACATTACAATACCGGCACAGAAATTTTTATCAGCTATAAAAAGGACAGGCGAGGTTTTCGGTGCAAATTATCTCATTGAAGTTTTGCACGGAGTAGAGTCCGATCGAATCTTTTCAAACAGGCATCAAAATTTATCAGTCTACGGAATAGGCAAGGAATACAATAAAAAGCAATGGCAGGTTCTTATTCGTCAGCTTGCTAAAAAAGATATCATCATCAGAGACCTGGAATTCGGCGGATTGAAGCTTCTGCCAAAAGCTAATGATATCTTATTTAATAACGAAAAGGTATTCGGAACAATTGAAGAAGAAAGAATAAAATCAGGCAAGATTAAAAAGATTGATCAAAAATATGATAAAGAACTTTTCGAACTCTTAAGGAAAAAGAGAAAAGAACTTGCCGATGAAAGAAATATTCCGCCTTATGTAGTTTTCTCAGATAAAGTGCTGACTCAAATGGCTGCAGTTTACCCGCAGAATGAAAATGATCTACTAAATATTAGCGGGATCGGTATTAATAAGCTGGAAAATTACGGCGCTGTTTTTTTATCTATTATTAAAAGATACTGCCGGAAGAAAAATATCTCTGCCCATGCAGCCGGCAGAAATAATTTAATTAGAAACCTTAAAAAGACAAGAAACACGAATTCTTCTTTGCGTCATGTTGCTATCGGCATATCTTTTAACAACGGTGCATCAATTGATGAACTTTCCAAAGAGTACGGTGTAAAACTTCAGACTATCATTACTCATCTTGAAAGATATGCAAGAGAAGATAATCAAATAAGAATTGAAGGTTTAACAGAGCGAATTAACATTTCAGTTGAAAGGCAGAAAGAAATTTTTGATATTTTTAAAGAAGAAGGAATATCTTCACTTAAAAACGTACATGATAAATGCAGCGACGAAATTTCTTACGAAGATTTATGCATTTTAAGAATATTATACATCGAACAACAGAGAAAAGGAAACTGAGAAGTAAATTTAAAAAATCTCAAAATTCAGTTTTCAATTATCAACAATATTTGGATACTTAATTTTTTATCCAGGATCCAGAATCGAGTATTCAGAATCTTCATTACAATATATTATATTTAACTATGATAAACCCTCTATACCTTTATATCCTTATACCTCTTACCTCTTCTTAGGAATACTTAAGGTTTTCCATTCAGACTTTTTTAACTCTTTGGCAATGAATACGATTTGTCCGATATGGTAAGCACAATGAATAACTTGTCTATTTAAAGCTTGTATTACGGAATGCGGTTCATTTCTAATTTTTATAGTTTTTGTTAAGTCGTCTGCATTCAAATTATTTATTGCATTAAAAAGAATACCCCAGCCTTTTTCCCATTTTTCAATTAGATCTTCTTTGGGCATATTTCGATCATCAAATTCCGCATCTCTATTTCTTGTAGATTTTTCTCCATCAGTCGTCAAAAAATCAGTAAAACGGGATGACATATTACCGCTTAAATGCTGAACAATTACTGCAATTGAATTTGATTCATCATCACTTTTAAAATGAAAGTCCTTTTCCTCTATTTGGTCAAATGTTTTGTCTCCAAGAAGCTTAATTTTTTTTAAATCTTCTTTTATTACTTTTAAATATTCTTCTGCTGCGGTTTTAATTTTTTGTGTCATACTTCCAACTCCGATTTCTTTTCATTTAAAAAGTTTTTGTTTAAATATTCTCTTAATGCTGCTGCTTGATTGTAATTTTCATCTTTAGCTCCGTATACTAATGTAATTATATTACCACTCCCAAGTAATTCTTCACACATGGAACTTTTTCCATTTAGCTCAATAAAATATTTTCTTTTAAACTCATTCCACTTTAAAGGATCATGGGAAAACCATTTTCGTAATTCATTTGACGGTGCTATATCTTTTATCCACTTATTTATTTTAATTGCTTCCTTGTTCATTCCTCTCGGCCATATCCTGTCAATTAAAATACGCTCACCATCCTTTTTATTTGGTTTTTCATATGCACGTTTTATTTTAATTACTATACTCATCTAATCTTTCTCTGTATTAACAGATTGGAAATGAAAAAATTTTCATATGAATTAATAATGAAATTAATTCTTTTGCGTTGTAATCTTTAGCAATTAAAAAGTATAGTTTAATAATTGGAAAATATCGGTTGAAAATAAATTACTAAAATTTAGGGGAAAGAAAGCTAAAGGAGATTAAAAGTTTTTTCTTGGGTAATTAAAAGCCCATTGCAGGCTTCAGACAATGTTAACTTAATTCAATGTTATTCACTAACAAAAAACCTAGTTACCTCCTCTGCTCAACACTGCCTGCAATGGATAAGGAGAAAAAAAATTTATTTATATGAATTCAATACTTTCATATAATTAGCACGTTCAAACTGAGACGGATCATCAACATTCATATAGCTCATACTTCCTCTCATCTGATCGAGAGATTCATATTCATTAATTTCCATCCAGTAAATTAATTGAGTTATTACATCAGCAATATGTCCAATGCCAAATTTTAATAGGCTCGAAAGCATTTGTGTAACTTTAGCTCCGGCCATAATCATTTTAAGTACATCCTTTTCGGTATAAACTCCGCTTGTTGCTGCCAAATCAGCATTAATTCTTCCATAAAGAATTGCAATCCATCTTAATGGGAGTCTCATATCCATAGGAGTACTTAAAATTACATTCGGAACAACTTCCAGCTTTTCCAGATCTATATCAGGCTGGTAGAATCTATTGAACAAAACAAGCCCGTTAGCTCCTGCTTTATCCAATGCATTTGCAATTCCAGCAATTGAGCTAAAAAATGGCCCAAGTTTTACGGCAATCGGTATATTTACTTCATTCCTTACTGCTTTAACAATATCTAAATAAGACTGTTCAACTTCTGCGCCGGTTTTTTTAATATCGGTTGCCAGCCGGTAGATATTTAATTCCAGCGCATCTGCACCCGCTTGTTCAATCTTTTTCGCATATTCAACCCATCCGCCAACAGATTTTCCATTTAAGCTGCCTATAATAGGAATTGAAACAGCTTCCTTTACCTTTCGAATATGCTCAAGATATTCTTCAGGTCCCATTTTAAAATCTACATTCTGTGGAAAGTAGGATAAAGCTTCTGCATGACTTTCAAGATGAGAATCCGTATGATGATAAAACTCAAGCTGTTCATTTTCAATTTGCTCCTCAAACAATGAATAAATTACAGCAGCACCGGCACCGGAATCTTCCATTGCTTTAATATTATCTATTTCTTGAGAAAGGGGTCCGGCTGACGGAACAATCGGACTTGAAAGTTTTAATCCCAAATATGTTGTTGATATATCCATATTCATCCTATTATTATTTACCACTCTAATCTTCTCCCGCAGTTTGTTATTTAATAACGACAACTGCAGGAGAAAAATTAAAGTTAAAAATGTTTATTTTTTATTTTGATCTTCTGTATTTGCAGAAGCTAATTGTTCGTATACTTTCCACTTATCCACCACATCCTGCTGAGCTTGTTCCATAAGCTTTGCAGCTGCTTCCGGATGAGATTTAGTAAGCATTTTATAACGAGTTTCCATATATGCATAATCTTTTAGCGGAATTTTCATCCCCTTGGATTCGAGCTTAAACGGATTTTTTCCTTCCTTGGCAAGATCCGGATTATATCTATATAGCTGCCAGTAACCTGAATCCACTGCCGCTTTTTGGTTCTGCATTCCGGTTCCCATATCAATGCCATGTGCAATACAGTGGCTGTACGCAATAATTAATGATGGTCCGTCATAAGCTTCAGCTTCAACAAATGCCCTAACCGTCTGAACATCATTTGCACCCATTGCAACTTTTGCTACATAAACGTTGCCGTAAGACATTGCCATAAGGCCAAGATCTTTCTTGGCCAAAGGCTTTCCTCCAGCAGCGAATTTCGCAACTGCGCCCCTTGGCGTCGATTTCGACATTTGGCCGCCCGTATTTGAATAAACTTCCGTATCCAATACAAGAATATTAACATTTTTTCCGGATGCAAGAACGTGGTCTAAACCGCCGTAACCTATATCGTATGCCCAGCCGTCTCCACCCATAATCCAAACAGATTTTTTGACCAGATAATCGGCAAGGCTTAATAAATGCTCAACATCGTTGGCTTTATCATTGGAGTCAGTTTTCTTTAAATCATTAAGTTTAGTTTTTAATGTTTCAACTCTTTGTCTTTGTTCATAAATGCCCGCTTCATCTTTTTGGTCTGCTTTTAACAAATCGTTAACCAATTCATTTCCAATATCGGAAGATAATTTCTTAATAAGATTCTTTGCTTGTACAGTATGTTTATCAATAGATAATCTAAATCCCATACCAAACTCTGCATTATCCTCAAACAAGGAGTTAGACCATGCCGGTCCGCGTCCATCATTATTTATTGCCCACGGCGTGGTCGGTAAGTTTCCGCCGTATATCGAAGAGCATCCCGTTGCATTTGCAACAATTGATCTGTCTCCAAATAACTGACTAACCAGTTTAACGTACGGGGTTTCCCCGCAGCCAGAACAAGCACCTGAAAATTCAAATAACGGCTGCAAGAATTGTGAATCTTTAATAGCAGTAGTTTTAATTTTAGTTCTATCTAAATCAGGCAAGGTAAGGAAGAAGTCCCAGTTCTCTTTCTCCTGTTCTCTTAACGGAATTTGAGCAGCCATATTTATGGCTCTTAACCTGGTTTCTTTTTTATTCTTAGCCGGGCAAATATCAACGCATATTCCACAGCCTGTGCAATCTTCCACTGCGACTTGAATAGTGTATGCTAAATTTTCGCCGTATTCTTTTCCTTTAAATTTAGTATGCTTAAAAGTTGCCGGTGCATTTTCAAGAAGTTTTTCGTCGTAAACTTTTGCTCTAATTGTTGCATGAGGACATACGATTACGCATTTGTTACATTGTATACATACTTCAGGATCAAATACGGGAACTTCCAAACCTATATTCCTTTTTTCCCAAAGCGCTGTTGCTGTAGGGAAAGTTCCATCTGCAGGCATTTTACTAACAGGTATAAGATCACCGTCTCCGGCAATAATTTTTGCAGTGACTTCTTTAACAAATTCCGGTGCTTTATCTGATACCGCAGGTAAAAATTGAATTTTACTAGTTACTTTGTCAGGAACTTCAACTTCAAATAAATTTGCAAGAGTTTGGTCAACAGCATTAAAATTCATTTGAACAATTTTATCTCCCTTAGCGCCATAAGTCTTTTTAATAGTTTTCTTAATCATTTCAATAGATTCTTCGCGCGGAAGAATTTTAGAGATTGCGAAGAAACATGTCTGCATTATTGTATTTATTCTCTGACCCATACCCGTATCGGCTGCCACTTTATAAGCATCAATCACATAAAATTTCATTTTCTTTTGAATAAGATCTTTTTGAATTTTCTCGGGTAATGAATCCCAAACTTTTTCTTTTGAAACAATAGTATTTAATAAGAATGTTGCACCTTCAACAGCATCTTTTAGTAAATCCATTTTCTCGAGAAAAACCTGCTGATGGCATGCAATAAAGTTTGCTTTATCGATGAGGTAGGTTGATTTTAATTCTTTCGGTCCGAATCTTAAGTGAGAAGTTGTAGTTGAACCTGATTTTTTGGAATCGTAAACAAAATAGCCTTGTGCATTAAACTCAGTACCTTCGCCGATTATTTTTATAGAGTTTTTATTTGCACCGACTGTTCCGTCTGCACCTAATCCATAAAATTTACCTCTAAAAGTTTCATCAGCTTCTACGGAAAACGCAGGATCATAATCAAGGCTGGTAAATGTTACATCATCAACAATACCAATTGTAAAGTGATTTTTTGGTTTATCTTTTTTCAACTCATCAAATATTCCCTTAACCATTGCAGGAGTAAATTCCTTTGAAGATAATCCGTACCTGCCGCCGATAATCTTAGGATATTCAAATTTCAATTCGCCGTTTATATGTTTTTCAGAAATTGCATTAACTACATCAAGATACAATGGTTCACCGGAAGATCCCGGCTCTTTAGTTCTATCTAAAACTGCGATGGATTTTACAGTTTTAGGAATAGCATTAATAAAATGGTCAATCGAAAATGGTCTGTACAATCTAACCTTAATTACACCAACTTTTTCTTCATGTTCAACCAAATATTTGGCAGTTTCATCAGCAGCTTCAGCACCGGAACCCATTAAAATTATTATTCTTTCCGCGTCCTGCGCACCGACATAGTCGAAAAGATGATATTGTCTTCCGGTTATTTTGCCAAATTTATCCATTTGCTTTTGTACAATATCCGGACATGCTAAATAATATTTATTTACCGTCTCTCTTCCCTGGAAATAAACATCTGGATTTTGAGAAGAGCCTCTTAAAACAGGATGATCCGGACTTAAGGCCCTATTACGATGTGCAATTACCAGTTTATCATCAACCATAGCTCTCATATCTTCAGCTGATAATTGTTCAATCTTCACAACTTCATGAGATGTTCTAAAACCATCAAAGAAATGAAGGAAAGGAACTCTTGAATCAAGCGTGGAAGCCTGAGAAATTAATGCAAAGTCCATAACTTCTTGTACGGAATTCGAGGCTATCATTGCAAAACCGGTAGATCTGGTTGTCATAACATCACTATGATCTCCGAAAATTGATAAAGCCTGAGCAGCAATTGATCTTGCTGAAACGTGAAATACCGTGGAAGTTAATTCACCTGCAATCTTAAACATGTTGGGTATCATTAAAAGCAAACCCTGGGAAGCGGTAAAGGTCGTAGTTAATGCGCCCGTTTGTAAAGCCCCGTGAACGCTTCCGGAAGCGCCGCCTTCACTCTGGAGTTCGCTCACAGATGGAACTTCACCCCATAAATTTTTCATTCCTACTGCCGACCATGCATCGCACCATTCACCCATAGGTGAAGAGGGTGTAATTGGATATATTGCAATTACTTCGTTGGTATGAAAAGCCACATAAGCTGCAGCTTCATTACCATCTATTGTTACTTTTTTCCTTTCCATTTTCTTTCCGATTTTTAAGTGATTTTTGAGTCTGTATTAAGTGCCCTAATTTGAGCCAAATATTATACCAATCTCATTATCTGTTAAAGTGGGCTTAAATTGAATAAATTTTATCAAAAAAGGTAAAAGGAATATAACGACACAATAGTTTTTCTTATTTGTGAGAATAGATATTTTGTCTGCTAATCGATTTCAAAAATAAAAAATCTGGTTGAATAAGAATTATGACTTAATACAACAATTGACATAAATTCATTTTTATGAAACCTAAAATAAATTTTTTCATCTTATACATAATTACAAATATTTATATGGAAAAAAGATGCAAGCACAACCAAAAGTTATAATGTTTACAACACCAACTTGCAGTTTTTGCAATTCTGCTAAGAGATATTTAAGAGAAAAAAATATAAGATTTACGGAAGTTGATGTAAGCAGAGATATTTCTGCTGCAAGAGACCTTCAGCGAAGAACAGGACAAACAGGTGTGCCTGTTATAATGATAAATAACCGTCCTATTGTTGGATTTGATAGGCCTAAAATTAATCAAATGTTAAATATTAAAGGTTAACGGAGGAAAAATGAAAATTAAACCTATGGATGACAGACTGGTTTTAGAACCAATTGAGGAAGAACAAAAAACAGTTTCAGGATTATACATTCCGGATACTGCAAAAGAAAAACCTATTATGGGGAAAGTAGTTGCAGTTGGAACCGATGAAGATTTAAGAGAAAAAGTTAAAGAGGGAGATAAAGTTTTATTTGCAAAGTACGGCGGAGAAGAAATTAGTCTGGATAAAAAAAGTTATAAAATAGTTCAACGTTCTGATGTTCTTGCAATAATTGAAGATTAATTTGAAATTAACTTAAACATTATATAGATATGCTTCATCCTAATTTAAAGGGTGAAGCTGATTTATTTCATACCGAAACAGAAAATAAACACTTTACTATTACAACTTTGAATATTTAAATTTCACTGCACTTTTATTCTAACATCTACTATTGAAAGGGAATTATCTTGTAAAACCATTAAAGGATTAAAATCGAATTCAATTATACCCGGATTATCCAGCATCATTTGTCCGGCAGATAATATTATTCTTTTTAGCTCAACCAAATTAATAGGCTCTTCACCTCTAACACCTTTTAGAATCCTGCCTATTTTTGTATTTTCTATTATTTCTTCTGCATCAATATCACTAAGATGAGCGGATTTCATTTGGGTATCGTTTATAATTTCCACGTACTTACCTCCGCTTCCAAACATAACCATCGGACCAAATGTCGGATCTCTAAAACCGCCTAACAATAGTTCATGTTTCGATTTTAAATACTGCTGGACTACATATCCGTTCAATTGAAAATTATTTAGTTTAAAATTTTCTTCAATTAATTGTTTTGCAGAGAGCAGCTCTTCATAATTTTTTATATTCAGTTTGACTGCATTAAATTCTGATTTGTGAACAGCAGATGGTGAAATACCTTTAATTACCAAGGGATAATTCACTTTAATTTTTTCTTTTTCTAACTCATCCGGCTTAAAAAATTGTGAACTGACTAATGGCAAATTATATTTTCCGGAAATTATTTCTATCATTCTGGGAGAAAGAAAGCCCGTTTCATTTTTTAAATTGATTCCATTTGAAGGTTTTATATAATTTCGATTAACCGATTTTCTGGAATGAAATAGAATATTGGAAATAACTTTTGCGGGTTCTTCCGGATTCCTAAACAAAGGCTTTTTATATTTTGAATTAATCCTGTAATTTTCCCAAAATTCCGGCAAAGGCATTACTACCTGGAAAATCGGCTTTTCACTTTTAATACTGTTTATGTTTTCAATTACTTCAAATGCAGAGACCATAACAGGCTCAACAAAAACAGAAACGACTGCATCAACACCTTTATCTGACGCAACAATTTCATTTACCAGCTTGAATTGTTCGGCAGTTCCGCCGGGCAACAGATCTACAGGGTTTTGAACACTTCCTTCCGGACGGACAACTTTTTTTAAATCATTTTTTGTTTCTTCCGAAAGTTCAGCCAAAATCAAATTCTCTTTCCCGATTGAATCGACAGCAAGAATAGCAGGACCTCCGGCATTAGTTATTACTGCAATTCTATCCGCTTTGGGATGAATAAAATTTTCAAATCCTTTTGACGTATTAAATAATTCGGCAAGAGTGTTAACTCTAATAATTCCGAATTGATTAAGTACTGAATCAACAACTTTATCTGAACTTCCTATCGCTCCGGTATGAGACGAAGCAGCTCTCATACCTTCTTTTGTACGTCCTGCTTTTAAGATAATGACAGGTTTATTTATTTTATGATCTATAAAAGGCTTGATAATACCTTCACCATTAACAAAGCTTTCAAGGTAAAAGGTAATCGTCGAAATTCTTTCATCTTCCTGCCAAAATTCAAGCAAATCATTTTCAGAAATGTCTGCTTTATTACCTACGCTTATAAAATGTCCGAACCTTATATCTGATTCTCTTAAAGAATTCAGAATTGCCGCACCTATTGCACCGCTTTGTGAAAGGAAAGCTGTTCTGCCAATTTGAGGTTCTTCAGCAACAAACGTAGCGTTAAGCTTTATATCGTTAAAAGTAGTTATAACTCCCATGCAATTGGGACCAACAAGTCTTGCCGAAGCATTTTTTATTTTACTAAAAATTCTATTTTCTGCTTCAGTCCCTTCTTTGCCGGTTTCCCTAAATCCTGCAGTTACTAGAATTATTGATTTTACGTCTTTAATCAGTAATTGTTCTATAGTTTCTTCAACAAATGCTTTTGGTACCACTACAATTGCCAGATCAATTTCTGCAGGTATTATATCAATACTTTTATAATTCTTGATTCCTAATATTTCATCCGCTTTCGGATTTACCGGAAATATTTTCCCCTTGTAACCGTATTTCTTTATTGATTTTAGAAGCTCGAATCCGATGCTTTTTTCTTTAGTTGATGCTCCCGCAATACATATTGCAGACGGATAAAAAAAGTTTTTTAATCTTGAATCCATATTTTTAGTATACTTAATTAAAAAAATTCTTAACAATAAATTAAATAAATCCTGCAACTTTTTGCATCAGTTAAAAATTTTACCAAAAATTAACAAAATTATTTATTTACTCACATACGGTTAAATTTTTTTAACGTATTTTGAAGTATTGTTTTTTTTAATAAATTTTTCAATCTTTTTAAAAAAATTAGTAAAATAAAGAAATTTGAATTATAGACTGCATTGACAAAACCAAATGAAATCATTAAAAAATATTCAGCTAAAAAGTATAAAGAATTCAATAGGGGAAAAAGATAAAACTAAAGGAGAATTAATTAAGGAAATTAAACTATTAAAAAAAGAAAATGATAATCTTAGAACTTCATTACAAGCCACAAATACAAACAAAAAAAGGATCATACAAAAGTCGGATGATTATCTTAATGTATTCCAATCGGCAAATGATATAGTACTTTTAGTAAATGAAAAAACCGGAAAAATAATAGATGCAAATCCTTCCGCTTTAAAATTATACGGCTATTTAAAGAAAGAATTGTTAAGAAAATCATTTAAAAGACTGAAAGCAAAAAAGATCCCAAAGGAAGGACATAAATTTCCCTACACAACTGTATTTCATTCCAATAAAAACGGAACGATACTCCCGCTGGAAATTTTTAGTTTTAAAATAAAAGAAGGAAAAAATTTATACTGTATTGAATTCATTAAAAAATTAAACTCCAATTCGTACAATCAGATTAATATAACAGATAAAGCAGAATTTCTAAAAAATGTTATTAATTCCAGTCCAAATTTTATTTATGTAAAAGATAAATCAGGAAAGTTTGTACTAACAAATCAAAATTGGTCAAATCAATTAAGATATACTCCGGCTGAAATTATCGGCAAAACTGTTTTTGATGTTTTCCCGGATAGGGAAATTGCTAAATCTATGTTGAAGGATGATGAAGAAATTTTCAAAAAGAAAAAACCAAAGATTGAAAGAGATGAGAAATACCAGGATAAATTCGGAAGAATAAGGTGGTTACATACAATTAAAATGCCTTTGAAAGATGAAAATGGAAAAATTAATTTCATCATCGGAATAAGCATAGATATTACGGATCGTAAAATTGCCGAAGAAAAAATCAAAGAAAGCGAAATAAATTACAGAGCATTGATTGAAACTTCTTCAGATGCAATATATGTATTTCAGGGAAGCAGATTTGTACTTGTAAATTCTGCATGGGAAAGACTGTTCGGATATACTGCAAAAGAGGCTACTTCAAAAAAATTTAATGTTATGTCTATAGTTGCACCGGAAAGTAAAAATCTGATTTTAAAAAGGTTTAAAACAAGATTAAATAAGCTCCAAATTGAATCACGTTATGAGATGAAAGGATTGACTAAATATGGTGCAACTATAGACCTTGAAGTTAGCACAACAGAAATTACATGGAAAGGACAAAAGAGTATTCAAGGCATATACAGAGATATAACCGAAAGGAAAAAAACCGAAGAAGCATTAAGGCGCGAAGCTTTTATTTTTGATAACCTATATGATGCTATTATTATAACGGATCAGGAAGGTAAAATTCTGAACTGGAATGCTTCTGCAACAAAGCTTTATGGATATACAAAAGATGAGATATTAAATAAGTCTGCTGAAATATTAAATCAAGATAATTACCCATTTACATTAACAAAAAAAATAATAATGACCGTGGAAAAAGAAGGTAAATGGAACGGTGAAATAGATTTTATACGTAAAGACGGCAGTAAGGGAGTTGCAGAAACAATTGTTTTTCCATTTCGTGATACTAAGGGCGAAAAAATCGCGCTAATAGGAGTAAATAGAGATATCACCAAACGAAAACAAATAGAAATTGAATTACGTGAAAGTGAGGATAAGTTTAGAAGGCTGGCAGAAAAATCAATGATCGGCGTTTATTTGATTCAGGATAACATTTTTAGATATATTAATCCAAGATTTGCAGAGATATTTGAATATAAACTGGATGAAATTATAAATAGGTTCGGCCCTAAAGATTTAACCACTCCCGAATCTTATGTAATAGTAAATGAAAATATTATTAAAAGAATTAATAATCAGGTAATTACATTACATTATGAATTTCAAGGTCTAACAAAATCAAAAAGAGTAATTGATGTTGAAGTATATGGTTCACGTACAATATACTTAGGTAAACCTGCTATTATAGGAACTTTACTCGATATTACAGAAAGGAAACGATCAGAAAAAGCATTACAAGAAAGTATTAGGAGGTACCAAGATTTAGCCGACTTGCTTCCCCAAACAATCTTTGAAGTTGATATAAATGGAAAACTCACTTTTGCCAACCAGGCAAGCTTTAAAATTTTCGGATATTCCAATGAAGATTTCGATGAAGGCCTCTACGTTACCCAAATGATAATACCTGAAGAAAGGCAAATAGCTTATAATAATATTCAAAAAATTCTAAATGGTAAAAGAGTAACACGATATGAATATTTTGCATTAAAAAAAGATGGAACTTCTTTTCCCGCTTTAATATACATTAATCCTATCCGCAGCGAAGGTTTAACCATCGGCTTTAGAGGAATTCTTCTAGATATTTCTGACAGGAAGCAATCAGAAGAACAGATAAGAAAACTTTCACGCGCCGTCGAACAAAGTCCTACTTCAATAGTTATTACAAATATTTGGGGCGACATTGAATATGTTAACCCATATTTCACAGAACTTACCGGTTATTCGTTCCAAGAGGTTGTAGGCGAAAATCCCCGAATTTTAAAGTCAGGTTATACTTCTTCAGAAGATTATGGAAAGCTTTGGGAGTTAATTACTTCAGGGAAAAAATGGCGTGGAGAATTTCATAATAAAAAGAAAAACGGCGAACTGTACTGGGAAGAGGCTTCAATATCGCCTATAGTTAATTCCAAAGGCAAGATAACCCACTTTCTAGCCATTAAAGTCGATATTACGGAAAGGAAAAGAATAGTAGCAGAATTAATTAGAGCTAAAGAGAAAGCCGAAGAATCGGATAAATTGAAATCGGAATTCTTAGCGCAAATGTCTCATGAAATTAGATCTCCGATCAGTACAATACTAAGTTACAACTCATTTTTAAAAGAAGAGCTTAAAGGGAAATTAGATACTTTTTTGGAATCTTCCTTTACTTCAATCGATTCCGCCGGGAAGAGATTACTCAGAACAATCGATTTAATATTGAATATGGCTGCTTTACAAAGCGGTTATATTAACTTGAAACCAACAAATGTTAATATAGTTGATATTTTAAAAAGCTTAATAAGCGAATTTGAAGTTTACGCAAAAAATAAAAAGCTAAGTATAAATTTTAAAATAAATACTACTAATACTAATGTAATTACCGATGACTATCTTGTAACGGAAATATTCCAAAATTTAATTGATAATGCAATTAAATACACTACAAAAGGTTATATTGAAATAAATACTTATGAAAATGAGGATAATAAATTATGTGTAGATGTAATTGACACCGGTATTGGAATTTCTAAAGAATACATGCCGAAATTATTTAGCCCTTTTACTCAGGAAGAGACTGGTTACTCCAGAAGTTATGAGGGAAACGGGCTGGGCCTGGCATTAGTTAAAAATTATATTGACTTAATTGGTGCCGATATAAAGATAAAAAGCGAAAAGAATTCGGGTTCTGTATTTACAGTTACTTTTAATAAATGAAACTATTTGTAATTATTATATAGTTAATTTACTTTGGCTATTACAATAACTTTGCATTTCTAAAATGAATTTAAATAAAAATCATCAAAATCAGACTTTGGGTGATATGCCCGCCGAAGATTTCCGCAAATATGGTCATGAACTAATAGACTGGATTGCAGATTATTTAAACAACATAGAATCACATCCGGTTTTATCAAAAGTTAAACCGGGAGAAATTAAAAATAATCTGCCGGTAAATCCGCCTTTCGAGCCTCAGTCTATGGATAAAATTTTTGAAGATCTCGATAAAATAATTTTACCCGGTATAACTCATTGGAATCACCCAAACTTCATGGCATATTTTAATTCAACATCCAGCAGCCCTGGGATTTTAGCCGAGCTGCTTTCTGCTGCATTTAATGTTAACGGAATGCTCTGGAAATCTTCCCCCGCATCAACGGAACTTGAACAGGTTACTTTAAACTGGTTTAGACAGATGGTTGGATTGGGTGAAGAATTCTGGGGAATAATATATGATACAGCATCGGTCAGTTCAATGCATGGCATAGCTGCAGCAAGGGAACAATTAGCAGATTATAATTCCAGGTTAAAAGGATTAGCCGGAAGAAATAATATTAAACGTCTTAGACTATATGCTTCCGAACAAGCACATTCTTCTATTGACAAAGGTGCTATTACATTAGGTATTGGGCTTGAAGGAATAAAAAAAATCCCCGTAGACAATGAATTTAAAATGATCCCGTCAGCTTTGAAGGATGCTATTGAAGAAGATAAAAAAGACGGCTGGCTTCCCTTTTGTGTTGTTGCTACCGTAGGAACAACATCTACAACAAGTATTGATCCTGTAGATGAGATTGCTGAAATATGTTTAAAAGAAAATATATGGCTTCATGTTGATGCTGCACATGGCGGAATAGCAGCAATCGTTCCTGAAATGCGACATATTTTTAAAGGAGTTGAAAAAGCAGATTCCATTGTTATAAATCCTCACAAATGGATGTTCACCCCCGTCGATTTAAGTGTATTCTTTACTAAAAAGCCAAAAGTGCTTAAACAAGCATTTAGTCTCGTAGCGGAATATTTAAAAACTACCGAAGACAGTGTAGTTGAAAATTACATGGATTATGGTATTCAGCTCGGAAGAAGATTTCGCTCACTAAAGTTATGGTTTATAATTCGCTACTTTGGTGTGAATGGAATAGCTGCTAGGATTAGAGAACATTTGAGACTTGGTAAATTATTTTCCAATTGGATTGATGAACATCCATTATTTGAAAGAATTGCACCGGTTCCTTTCAGCACGATATGTTTCCGAGCTCACCCAGCCAGACTTAACGATGAAGTTTCACTTAATAATTTAAATGAAAAGTTAATGAACAATGTGAATGCAACCGGAAAGGTTTTTTTAACACATACAAAATTGAATGGAAAATTTGTCATAAGATTAGTTATATCCGGTCTAAGAACAGAAGAAAAGCATGTTCGGTTAGCATGGGAACTTTTAAAAAACGAGCTGGACAAGCTTATAGTTTAAAGAGAATTACGGATTAAATTTTCGGATAAATTTTAATTACTTAATTAGAACGATAAAACTCCAAATAATTTTCCCGCAACAAAATAAACAATAAAAATAAGAAAGAACCATCCGAGTATATCCAAAATAAATCCTCCTTTAACCATGTCGGTAATTTTAACATAACCAGTTCCATAAACTAGAGCATTAGGAGGAGTAGCAACAGGAAGCATAAACGCCATTGAAGCAGCTAAAGTGGCTGCAACTGAAAGTGCTACCGGATTATCTCCGGTACCTCTTGCTATTGAAATAATTATTGGTATCATCATAGAAACAACAGCAGTATTGGATGTTACCTCGGTTAAAAGTTCCATTAATATTATGATTACAAAAACTAAGATTAGTGTTGAAGGTGTTCCCAAAAGCGATACGGTTGATGAAGCTATTAAATTAGCCAACCCGGTTTTAAACATTCCGTCAGACAAAGCAATTCCGCCGCCGAATAAAAGCAACGTTCCCCAATCGACAAATTTGGAGTCCGACCAATTCAGTACAAATTTTTGATTTTTCCAATCGACGGGGAAAAGGAATAATAGCAAAACACCAAATAATGCAATGATGTTCTCATCAAACCATGAAAGCTTTACAGAAAATGTTTTTGAAAAGATTAAATTCCAAAATGGATTTGTCACCCATAGAAACACAACAACTATAAATGCAATTACCGTAAGCTTCTCTCCTCTGGTCCAGCTCCCTAGTGAACTTCTTTGCTGCTTAATTAATTCTTTCCCCCCTTGGATGGTCTTAATTTCCGGGGGAAATATTTTCAATAAAACGAACCAAGCAATTGGTACGAATAAAATTACAATTGGAACACCGATTTTCATCCAATCAATAAAATTAAGCTGCTTAATTCCTGAAGCTCCTAAAATAGAGACACAAATACCATTCGGGGGTGTACCGATAATTGTACCCACACCGCCAATTGAAGCAGCCCATGCAATCCCCAGCATAATTGTGCGGCCAAAGTTTGATTCGCCAATTTTACTTTCACCCTGGTTTAATATTCCGATTCCCAAAGGTAAAAGCATTGCTGTAGTAGCCGTGTTGGAGATCCACATTGAAAGGAAAGCAGAAATAGCCATCATTCCGAGCAACACCAATTTTGAACTGTCGGCTAAATTTCCTCGAGTCAAAATGAAAAGTGTTAATCTTTTATCAAGCTTCCACTTCTGCATAGCCGCAGCAAGTAAAAAACCGCTTAAGAAAAGGAAGATAATCGGGTTTGCATAGTTTAATAAAATATTCTTTGCCGTGAACTGAAAAATTTTACCCTGAAAAACACCTGTTATATGAAATAAAGGAAGAATAATTCCCGGCAGCAAAGCAGTTACAGGAATCGGAACAGCTTCCGAAACCCACCAGATTACCATTAAAAATAATAATCCTAAAGTAATTTTTGTCCCGTACGTTAATTCATAAATTTGCTGTGGAGATGCAGTTGAAGGAAGAAGTGTTTTGGCATTCTCAATAAATGATGCAGGAATATTTATGAAAAGTATAATTAAAAAAAGTATTGGTCCTAAAAAGAAACCGATCATGTGCCGGTATTTTTCGAATCCCTGAAGAGATGATGACAAATTTTCTTCAATACTCAAAACTTCCCCGCATTTACTTATTTACGAAATAAAATAATAAATAAATTTGGAATATGAAATATTTTTAATTTATTTCTTAGCAGGTCTGAGACGTAGTTTCAATGAAATTTTCAACATATATTTTAAAATTATATTTTATTGCCGGCTAAAAACTCATATACCGCAGAAAAATCTTTTTTTCCAAAACCATGTTTACTTGCAAGTGCATATAATTCTTTTGCCTGGTTTGTCATTGGTAATGCAGCACCGTTTTCATAGCCCGTTAATGCGGCTAATTGAAAATCTTTATACATCCACTGCAATGGAAATTCCGGATCAAAATTACTTTTAGAAATCTTTTCTTTTTTTCCTGCAAGAAAAGGAGCAGTTACCGGACCACCGATTAATACACTAAATAAGTCCTCCTTTTTAAAGCCAAGTGACTCACCTAAAATCATTCCTTCAGAAAAAGCTATCATTGCCTGTCCAAGTACTAAATTTATTACCATTTTCATTGAGGTTCCCTTCCCATTTTCACCTAAGTAAATAACCTTTTTACCCATTATATCAAGAAGCGGACGTATTTCTTCAACATCTTTTTTATCACCACCGACAAAAAATAAAAGTTCCCCTTTCTCTGCAGGGATTACAGTTCCAGCAACCGGCGCGTCAATAAATCGAATATTTAGTCTTTTAACTTTATCAGCAATAGTTTTTGTAAAAGAAGGATTAACCGTACTGCAATCAATCCAAATAGAATTCTGTTTCATACTTTTTACAAAACCCAATTGTCCGAAAGCGATTTCCTCTACAGCTGGAGGATCGGATAACATAGTAAAAATAACATTTACTTCTTTTGCAAGCTCTGAAGGCGAACCCGCAAATTTAGCACCACTTTTTATCAAAGGTTCTGCTTTATCTTTTGTTCGATTATAAACTATTAAATCATTTCCTTTTTCAATTAGATTATTTGCCATGTGAATGCCCATTAATCCAAGTCCGATAAATCCGATTTTCATTTTTATATTCCTAACTTTTTTGATATGATTAAAAATTTAATGACGACGTCATTCATTTGGAATAATAAAAAATTACTTATTGATAACAAAATTAAAATAATTTTATTGTGATTTTTTTCAATCAGCCTAGGAATTAGATCATAATGATTCAAATATTGGTAAAAATCAGAGTCTGATATTTTGAGCTTTCTTAGATTGATACAAGAGTTTTAATTTGAATTATTTTGCTACATAGAATGATTATTATTTTTTGAAATACACTGATTTTTAGTGGCATAAAATTTTATATATATAACATGAGTGGATAAACACCAGAGATGGTGATAATAAAATTATTTTCTACATATCATGTTGTTATGCTTAATAATCCTTAAAAAAATTAAGGATAAAATTTCCAATTTATTGATATGTAGTATTGAGTTAAAATTCTTGGGAGGGAAAAATGGAAATTTCAGCTTCAACCTTAGTAATTGCTTTTTCTATTGTCGTTTTTATTTTATTTTTATTTGATTTTATCTGGAGCAACAAATGATAATTTTATCAGGTACTATAACAATTATATTTTCAATTGTTATAACTTTTATGTTTCTAGCGGGAGGACTGATTCTATCAAAAGGAGTAAAGTAATCCGCATAATACATAACTAAAGACAGTACAACAAAATTTTACTTAATAAAAATCTTATTGAAGCTTTAGGTAATAAATGTTTCAATCCCCTTCTATTTTTTGTACTTTTTCCAGGCGTCTTTTAAATCGACCTTCATTAATAAATCTTGCACTTAAAAATGCTTCTATTAACTCCTTTGCAATTTCATCACCTATAATTCTGGCTCCCAAGCAAAGAACATTCATATTATCATGTTCTACTCCCTGATGCGCAGAATACGTATCATGGCAGACACAAGCTCTAACTCCTTTTGATTTATTGGCAGTAACACAAGCACCGACACCACTTCCGCATAATACAATACCCTTCTCTACTTCACCCTTAGAAACAACTTTTGCCAGTTTATCTGCATAGTCAGGATAATCATCTTCTTTATCTAAAACATGATTACCCAGATCCAAGACATCGTAATTTTTTTCTTTAAGCCATTTAACCAAAGAATTTTTCAACTCGAACCCCCCATGATCCGATGCAATTGCAATTTTCACTTGCTTATCCTTTCTGGAATTACTCTGTATGTTTAAATTTATTTTACATTCAATATTTTTATTACATTAAAATCTACCTATTTATTAAGCAAATATAATCTAAAACTTAAAATTATTTATTAAAAGTTTCTACTAAAATTATTATTTTTTCAATAAGAAATATTTATCTACTTAAATAAAAGGACAAAAATTATAATTTAAAAAATTTAAAGGCATAGATTGAATTTGCTCCAATAAATTTTTAGTCCTATTTAAGCTATTATAATTAGAAAACCATGCCTAAAATTATGCTGGTTCTCTTATAAAATTAAAACATGGTTAAAAATTGAGAAAAAATTTGGCTTTAATTTTTATTAGTTTCTTATTTCTGATTTGTTTTTCGACAAATGCGCAAGTAAAGGTAATAAATGTTTGGACGAATAAAATTCCGGATTCAATACCAAATAAAAATTATAAGGAACTGGACCTTTCAAATAAGAATGGAATTTACCAAATACGAAAAGTTAAAGTTCCTACTCTTACGGTATATACTCCTTCCGAAGGAAACGGAGCTGCAGTTATAATCTGCCCCGGAGGCGGATATGAACATCTTGCTTATGCTATAGAAGGTGTGAAAGTTGCGAAGTGGTTCAATAAAATCGGAGTTACAGCTCTCATTTTAAAGTACCGGCTTCCTAGTGATTCGATCATGCAGAATAAAGCTATTGGTCCTCTCCAGGATGCACAAGAAGCCATACGAATAGTAAGACGAAATGCTAAATTATGGAATATCAATCCACATAAGATCGGAGTAATCGGCTTTTCAGCTGGGGTAAGTCTTGCTTCATTGCTTTGTACTCATTACAATGATAAAATTTACAACTGTGACACCACCAGCGCAAGGCCCGATTTCTCAATACTATTATATCCGGTAATTTCCATGGAAGATTCAATAACTCATATGGGGTCGAGAATAAATTTACTTGGAAATAATCCCGGCGAGAAACAAATAAAATATTTTTCAAGCGAATTAAATGTTAGCAATAATACTCCACCGGCTTTTCTTGCTTGTGCAGAAAATGATAAAATCGTGCCTGTCCAAAATAGCATCGATTATTTTCTTTCTTTAAAAAAATATGTTATACCTGCCGAACTTCATATTTTTCAAACCGGAGGTCATGGCTTTGGATTAGGAAAAAAAGGAGAAACAGAATCTTACTGGCCGATTTTATGCGAAAACTGGTTAAGAGCTTTAAAAATAATTTAGTAATGTTGTTTTAATTATCTTTTTATAATATTAAACTATGGGAACACATTTTAAAGGGACGATACCGGAAATTTCAGCTTTAAATACTTTTATAAAATTGATTAGAGCTTCAAATTCGACAATTGCAAGAGTTAATACCGTCCTTTTAAAAAGTAAATTAACCGAAAGTCAATTAAGTATCCTTGACGCATTATATCATTTAGGTCCATTGTGTCAAAGAGATTTAGGAAAAAAATTATTAAAAAGCGGCGGCAATATAACTCTTGTTATAGATAACCTAGAAAGGCAAAATTTAGTTAAACGCGAAAGGGGAAAAGAAGACAGAAGACTTTTTAATGTTTCAATTACTAAAAATGGCAGAGACATTTTTGAAAAAATATTTCCCGAATATTTAAACTCAGTCGTCAGCGAGTTTAATGTTCTTAGCGAATCCGAACAAAAAGAATTGCAGCGTTTATGTAAAAAAATCGGTTTGGGAAATCAAGAAATTAAAATAGATAAGAAATTCCGATAAAATAAAATTATTCAGCAAAATTAATTCTTACTTCATTCAGCAATTTTGGCAGTACATCCCCTGCTTTGCCAAATAATGAATCATTCATTATTCCGGTTGCTTCCGTCGGTTCAATATTTATTTCAACCAAATACGCTCCCTTCTCTTTAGCAGTGTAAATTAAAGAAGCTGCCGGATAAACAACAGCAGAAGTACCTACAATAAAAAATACATCACTATTTTCGGCTGCTTTTTGTGAAGCGATAAATTGTTCCTGGGGTAAATACTCGCCAAACCAAACTACATCGGGACGAATTAATCCGCCGCATTCACATCTAGGGGCGGAATCTGTTAATTCAATTTCTACATTGTAAAACTTATGACAATCAATGCAGTAATTTCTTTCAATATTTCCATGAAGTTCATATATATTATTACTTCCGGCACGCTTATGCAGGTTATCAATATTTTGTGTTACAACAGTAACTTCCGGTAATACTTTTTCGAACTCTGCTATTGCCAAATGGCCTTTGTTGGGTTCCGATTCATGAATAATCTTTTTTCTGTGATTATACCATTCCCATACCATGTCGGGATTTTTTAGAAATGAATTGAAGTTGGCTAATTCTTCAGGTTTCAATTTATTCCAGATTCCGTCTTTCCCTCTAAAAATAGGAATTCCGCTTTCAGCTGATATTCCGGCACCGGTAAAGAATACTATAGATTTTGATGAAATTATTTTATTAACGGTATTTTTGGAAATATTATTCAAACTCATATATAAATTTCATATTACTCATTCTTAATTTCTTCCAAGAGTTTTTTAGCCTCCGAAAGCATCTGGTCATCATTCTCATCTCTTTTAGGACTTGAAATTACGTCATTCAGATTTTCTCTGGCTTTAGCATATTCATCCTGCCTTATATAAGCCTTTGCCAGATCGAGATAAAACATTCTAAAATTAGGGTAGAGTTTAATTGCAATAATGTATTCATTAATTCCTTTATCCAGATCGGCCCATCCAAGGCCAAGAATAGCTCTTGCTGGCGCCCACTTTTCACTTACTTTTGCGTTTGTCCTTCCCAAAATATAGTGAGCTAATGCCTGTACATAATTACCACCATTCCCTAATCCTATTGCCTTATCACAATCCGCTCTTACCGAATTAACTACACCGGCAACAGAAAAAACTCCTTTAAACAATGCTATCTTACCGTTTGCTATCGCCCTTCTTACATAAGTAATGGATTGATCCGGGGCAAGTTTTACTGCTTTATCTGCATAATCATAAGCCTTTTGATAGACGGTTAATTGTATATCTTTTTGATTTCCGGTGCTGTCCGGCATTCTTTCCGCTTTATAAACATAAACACGGCTTAATCTCCAATAAACTTCCCAATTATTTGGAGAAAGTTTATCTGCTTGAGAGTATGTTTCAAGAGCTTTCTGATTATTAAAATCAACATCAAGATAATCATCACCCTGTTTTAAAAGTTCCTGCAGTGTCTGTCCGAACAGTAAATTGGACGTTGCAATAATTATTGAGAGAATCAGAATTGCTAATTTCAAGGAAATTTTCATTTTATTTTCTCCCTAATTAATCAAAAAGAGTTTTATTAATTCCGTCATTTTCTTTTTGTGAAATACCATGATTATATAAATCCGTAGAGGCTAAAGGAATAAACTTAGTCCACTTACCTTCCGTATTAAAATCGGATAAAATGACATTTTTATAAGCATTTACTTTTGCACTTAATTCATCTGCTTGATATAGAGTAATAGCTTCCAAAGTTTTCGGAACAACAGGGGAAGCATATTCAAGTTTACCTTGATGACTTAAAATCAAGTGAAGCAGACAATTTTTTGTCTCTTCCGGAAAATTAGATATTTTTTTGACTTCTTCATTAATTGACATGGCAGAAATTACGATATGCCCTAAAAGTTTACCCTTGTCTGTATAATCAAAGGAAGTTTCATAGCTAAGTTCCTCTACTTTACCAAAATCATGAAGCATAGCTCCGCATACCAAAAGGTCTTTATTAATTTCCGGATGAATATCACTCATAAGATCACATATTCTAATTATCTCAAGCGTATGCTCAATCAAACCGTGAATATACGAGTGATGCCACGATTTGCCTGCAGGCGCATTCAAAAATCTTTCTAAGTTTTCTCCGACAAAAATTTGATTCATAAGTGTTCGAAGGAAAGAATCTGATATTTTTTCTATCCTATCAAAGAATTCTTTCTTCATTATTTCAGTATTTCGCTTTGAAACGGGGAGAAAATCTTGAGGAAACACATCATCTTTTTTATTTGATTTACGAATAGAATTTATCCTTATTTGCGGAGTTCCCTGAAACTCATCAATGATGCCAGTTACTTTAACAACTTCACCGGTAGTAACCTGTTTATAAAATTCCTCGAAATTATCCCATACATTTGCATTCAGCGAAAGTGTTTTGTCGCCAAGTTCCAAGTATAAATATTGCTTATTGGCTTTAGTTGTTCTTATTTCACATTTTTTTAATAGGAGGAAGTGATTTACCGGCTCGCCTTTTTCTAATAAAATTAAATCCTTTTGATTAAGCATAACTTGGTGCAAAATTATTTTATAAATTTGTTATTACTAATAATAAAAAATTATACTGCGTAATGCTAACCTTAACGTAACATTTATTTAAAACTACTCCTTTATAATTTCAAAGACGCTTTCTTTAGGAAGATGGGCGATAACCGATCTATTCAACATGTCAATTGAGACTGCAATGGTCTTACCACTCTCAGAGTTTTGTACTTTCCCTATAACTCCTTTAAATGGCCCATCGGTTATAATAACTTTTACGCCCGGCTTTAATCCTTCCTCAATAATAAGTTTTGAATCGGTTTTCAACATTGTTTTTAAATTATCAATTTGCCATTGAGGAATCTTCGCAGGCTTACCTAAATCAAAGACACACCTTACGATAGCTTTTTGTTCCAGAGAAAAAATACGCTGTTTTTCAGTTGCGAAAATTAATATATAACCCCTCAGAAGAGGTTCAGTAATTTTTTTCTTTCTATCGCTCCACTGTTTTATTTTGGTAATTGTAGGAAGAAAAAAATCCACACCCAATGACTCTATCTGTTCTGCGGCTTTAAATTCATTTCTGGGTTTTGTATATAATGCAAACCAGGCTTTATTTTGATCTACAGAATTAGATTCATTTTTTTTTTGATTCATAAGGTACTTTAATTACAATTTTATTTGTTCCAAAAAATTTAAATAACAACCGGAACCCTTCCAACCGAGTAATAGGCAAACTTTTGTTCTTTCATCTTTTGCGGATCATAAAGATTTCGACCGTCGAAGATTAAAGGCTCTTTTAATAAAGTTTTAATTTTATTAAAGTCAGGTGTTCTAAATTCATTCCATTCCGTCATTATAATCAATGAGTCGGCATTTTCTAACGCATGATAAGAATTCTTAGCATAAGTTATTTTATCGCCCAAAATCATCTTACTGGTTTTCATAGCTTCAGGATCATAAGCAGAAACCGAAGCACCTTTATCTAAAAGTTTCTTGATTAATGCTATTGCCGGGGCATCTCTAATATCGTCGGTATTCGGTTTAAATGATAATCCCCAAACGGCAAAGTGCTTCCCTGAGATCTGGCCCTTGTAATAATTAATAATTTTCTCTATAAATATTTCAATTTGATTTTTATTAACCGAAATAACCGACTTGAGAATTTTAAAATCATAATTATTTTCGTTAGATGTATTAACTAAGGCACTTACGTCTTTGGGGAAACACGATCCGCCGTAACCAACACCGGGGAACAAAAATCTTTTTCCAATTCTTGAATCCGAACCTACGCCGATTCTTACTTTGTCAACATCAGCTCCGGTAAGTTCGCAAAGATTTGCAATCTCATTCATGAATGAAATTTTTGTAGCTAAAAAAGAATTAGCCGCATATTTTGTGATTTCTGCTGAACGCTCATCCATAAAATAAATTGGGTTTCCTGAACGCACAAAAGGTTCATATAAAAGATTCATAAGAGCTTTTGTCTTTTCATTACCAGTTCCTATAACAACTCTCTCCGGCTTCATGAAGTCATCTACTGCCATTCCTTCTCTTAGAAATTCCGGATTGGAAGCAACATCGAATTTAAAATCAGGTGCATGATTTTTAATTGCCGCCCGTACCCTATCGCTGGTTCCAACCGGAACAGTGCTTTTATCAATAAGAATCTTGAATCCTAAGTTTGGTTCAACTTTAAATAATTTCCCAATATCATCTGCAACACCCAGTACATATTTTAGATCAGCACTGCCGTCTTCACCCTGAGGAGTTGGCAAACAGAGAAATATTACTTCCGAATTCCTTACAGCCTCATAAAGATCGGTTGTAAATTTCAACCTACCTTCTTTAATATTCCGTTCAAATAAAATTTCCAGGCCCGGTTCATAAATAGGTACAATTCCGTTTCGCATTTTTTCCACTTTTTGTTCGTCTATGTCAACACATAAAACTTCATTTCCAGTCTCGGCAAAACAAGTTCCTGTAACTAATCCGACATAACCTGTCCCTACAACTCCTATTTTCAAGTTAACCTCCTAAATTTTTAGAATTCAAATATTCAAAGAGAATAGACTTTAAGTGTCTAAAATAAAACTGATTCTTTAAGAATAATCTAAGACTGTTTGTATCTTTTCACTAAAAACGTCTTCCGCAAAAGGCTTCTGCAAGATAATATTAATGCCAAAATTTTGATATGTCAATTTTAAATCATTTGTAATTTCAGGAGCAATTGCAATAATTGGAATTTTATGTCCCCTGTCCTCTCTTCTTATTGATTCGACAAATTGAATCCCATTCATTAATGGCATATCATTTTCCGTAATTATTAATGATGGAAAATATTTGTAAACTAAGCCTAAAGCTTCGTAGCCGTTCGGGACTCCCAAAATATCGTAGTTCGGGAATTTTTCCTTAATAATTTTTTCTATTTTTTTCCTGTCTTCCTGATTATGTTCTATAAGAAGAATAGTATTAGGAAAAGAAGGTATTGTAAAATGAAATTCACTTCCCTTACCTTGTTCCGAATAAAACCAAATTTCTCCTCCATGTTTTTCGATAACTTCTTTAACCAGCGAAAGCCCTAGACCGGTACCGCGTTCTCCTTTTGTACCTTCCGTTGTATACATTTTTTCTATTTTGAAGAGCTTCATTTTATTTTTTTCGGAAATGCCGATTCCTTCATCTTTTACCACAAATTCGATAAATTTATCATTAAAAATATCTGCAAATATTTCAACCGTCTGCCCTTCATTAGAAAATTTAATTGCATTGCTTAAGAGGTTAGTAATAACCAGAGTTAAAAGCCTCTCATCCGCCCGGATATACAGACTGTCTTTAACCGATATTTTAATATCGATATTTTTTCTTACGGCATTTCCTGTAAGAGATGAAATACAATTAAAAACAAGAGTTTGCGAATGCAGCCTTTCCGGCTCAAGTTTTATTCTTCCGGTTTGAAGCCTGGACCAGTCCAATAGATAGTTAATCAATTGAAGCTGATTTTGAGAAGAACCGTTAATAAAATTTAAATATTCGGTTTTATCCTTTTCAGATAAATTCTTTTCATTCAGCAAAATTTCCGAGAAGCCCAAAATGCTTGTAAACGGCGCACGAAGATCATGAGACAACATGGAGATAAATTTATCCTTTGTAGAATTTAATTCCCTATATTTTTCAAGCGCCATGGTAATGGAAGTTTCTTCTTCTTTCAGCTGAGATACATCCGTTACAATTCCGAAAAATTCAAATGCTTTGCCTTTTTTGTCCCTTTCTACCGAAACGCTTTCTTTTATCCAAACAATTTTTTTTTCTTTTTTTATAATTCTATATACCAGAATAATTTGCTCCCGCAAAGGATCGGCTACAAACTCAGAAAACAATTTTTTTACTTTTTGCAGGTCTTCTTCAATAACAATAGCTGTTCCCCGGCCCGGGAAATGTTTTACTTCCTCACCCGTATAACCTGTTACGCTAAGGATGTTTTCCGAATAAAATACCTCCTCTCTCTTACCTTTTTTCTTAAGAGACCAAAGGAATGAATCTCCAATTTTGGAAACAAAATCTTTTACAGCCTCAAAGTTTCCATCTTTTTTTAACGGCTTTCCGGTTTTTGTTTTTGTAGATTTGAATCCCTTTATTTTCTTTGAAGTCCGCTTTACTTCTTTTTTAGGATTTATCAAGCTCTTCTTTTTATTCACTTCGCTTTGTTTTTTTAACATGCTCTGTTTATCGGGCAATTTTTTTGATCCATTCAAATATAAGAAATTCAATAGTTATTTAAAATTAAACAATTTAAAAAATAATTTAACAGTTATTGCTTTTTAAAAGAAAGTTTCAAAAATGCTGTTTTTTAGTAATGTAAGATTACTTCAGCAGCAGCATCTTCTTTGCAGCAGAGTATGACAATTTATTATCCAGCGATTTGGTTTTTAATAATGCAAAATAAACCCCCGATGAAAGACTGGTCCCATTAAAAACTATTCTATGATCTCCCTTAGTTTGATTTCCGTCCTCAAGTACTTTTACTATTTGACCTACAATATTATAAATTACTAATTTTACCTGACTATCCATAGGTAATGAGTATTTGATAATTGCAGCCGGATTAAAAGGATTGGGATAAATATTATATAAGAAATAAGACTTAGGAGTAAAATCTATATTCATTTCAATTTGTTTTAAATATTGCACGCTGCCGTTTAGATTTATTTGATTTAGCCTATAATAAACTTCTCCAACATATGCAGTAGTATCAAGATTATCGTAGTATGAATAAGACACAGATATTTGACTATTACTATTACTTTGAACAAATCCCACTGTCTGCCAATTATCTATACCTAGTTTTCTTTGTATTGAAAATCCGGAATTGATAACTCCTTTAGCAATAGTCCAGCTTAATTGAACAGAATCATTTGAAACCTTTGAAGTAAATGAAAGAAGTTCGACTGATAAGGAACTATCGATTGTAAACGCCGAATCACAAACAACACTTTCGTGAATTGATGAGACGTCTGCAATACTGATTTTAACTTTGCAGTTATTTGATAAAGCGGCAGGAATAAGCCAATCATAATGACCGGAATCAGCCGGATAATCAGAAATTATATTTTTCCAGGTTGTTCCGCCGTCAATTGAATAGTCCAGGTTGACGGAATCAACACCCGATGAAGTCCAAATAATATTTTGTAAAGTATTTGTCAACCACCTTTCGCTGCCTTCAGGAGAATTAAGAAAAACCAACGGATATCGTAAGGCACGGTAACTGTATTGATTTTCGGGCAATGACATTTCAAGAGCAACACTATCGTCAGCAGTAGCTTCAATAACACTCGGATTTGTATTTCCCCACCCAATAAACGTATTTCCGTTTGAAAGCCTTTCAACACTGCCCATTGCACTTGAATAAATATCGGGATTGTTTCTATACTGCCATACCAGTTCAGCGGTCATATTTATAGTATCAATTTTATATTCAACGGCACGGGAAAATTGAGGATCATGATAATTACCGTCGTCGTAAAGAATAAGATTACCGTTTGGTAGTTCTCTAATATTATGCTGATGAGAAAATTGAATAGGGTCATTAATAAAAGTAAACTGATCATTTTTACCGCCGAGCCTCCAGATTATGTCACCCGTATTAATATTTATATTTGTTATTTCATCCAGGTGACGCGACGATAATAAGATGTTTCCATCCGGTTCTATTTCTATAGCATTTGCATGAACATAATCAATTGTCGGCTGTGTTAAATCTTCATGTGTAGCATCAGTAATTTTAAAATGATCCCAGCTTCTCCATTGAAAAATAACATTCCCGTTTTTATCAAGTTCTTGAATAATATTCCCTTCAACAACTGCATTTGGATTTCCTCCAGGTACAATTTGACTCATATCGACAGCTTCATAATCATCTCCTAATAAAAAATAATTACCGTTTGGTAAAACTCTTAATTCATGAACATCTGTATAATAGCCGTTTCCGCAGGCAAAACTGTCAATTACAATATAATTTGTATTCATGCCGTAAAACTTCATCGAACTTTCATCATAATAGGTAAAAATCCCGTTTGGCTGAATTTTGAAATCTAAACAGGATTGCGGCATTTTTTTATAAAAGACAGGATTGCCTGTATTATCAACTATCATTAAATAATTTCCATATGGGCTATTGATTTGATCTGTAAAATTTGCCAGAAAAATATAGCCCGGAGAAGGATTGTTTGATTGTTCAACACTTAGTTCCGGAAAATCAGAAGGCAGATCTTTTATACCTGCAGGCTTTTTTAAGAATTTTTTGGGTAATAAATTATTTGCGTTAACTGAATAATTATTTACGCCTTTTTCAATTTGATTTAAAATATATTCCTTAGCTTCAATTCTATTTAATGCAATTGAAGATACCCAGAAATTATAAGAAAGTCCTCCTACAGATTTTCCATCCAGCGTTAACAACCCGCCGCTAATTTTAACTGATACATTTTCTCCTGCTGAAAACAAATTATTAGGCTTGAATATAACGGTTTTGCCGTCACTCGATAAAATTATTGTGCCTGAATGTATCCCGCTTTTACTACCGACAACCTTAAAAAGAGAAGGGGCACTTAAACTTGCTTTATCAATAAAATAGTCTGTCCGTAAAATAATATTTGCTTGGGGCTTTATATATTTAGAATCTGGAAGTGGTGAAGTATAAATAATTTTTACTTTGTTATTATTTCTGTCTTTATGTTTAGGCAGGATAAAATCCTTAACATTCGGCTGTATTTCACTTGAATAAATATTAATCGGATTTATAAAAATGCAGGCTGCTGCAAACAAAAGGGAAAAAATTAAATTAGTACGAAATATAACCATGCTTTCTCCACGGGAAGAACGAAAATATGTGAAGATAATTTTATTTTAGTTTTAATAATTTGACAATTTTTTAATTAACTCAGGTTTAACTGGATCACTAAATTTAAATGAAAAGACAAAACTATTTCATTCAGTATATCTTATATCAATTGAGATGAAGTTTATAAATAAAAACCCAATACAGTCATAAATCACAAGTATTTATATCTATAATGAATGCTCTACAAAAGCAAATTTTTTGTTATTATATTTAGCGGGTGGAAATCCTTGTGTGAGGTTAATGCGACTAAAATAAAGCTATTTTTTATTATAAAATAAAGAATTAAAAATAGGAGTAATAAAATGAAAATCGGGATCATTGGCTCCGGGATTGTAGGCCAACAACTTGGTTTAGGCTTTATTAAACTTCAACATGAGGTTAAAATCGGCACACGTGATGTTTCCAAATTAAATGAATGGAAAAAGACCGCCGGGGAAAAAGGAAGTGCGGGAAGCTTTGAAGATGTTGCTAAATTCGGAGAAGTAATTGTCTTAGCAACTGCATGGGTCGGTACCGAAAACGCAATATCCATGGCAGGCAAGGAAAATTTTAAGGATAAAATATTAATTGATGTAACTAATCCGCTTGATTTTTCAATGGGTACTCCGCCGAGACTTGCAGCTTCTTTAGGTAACTCCGCGGGAGAACAAATTCAAAAATGGCTTCCTGCGGCTAAAGTAGTAAAGGCTTTTAATATTGTTAATGCCTATGTAATGTGCAATCCGAAACTGGAAGAAGGCTTACCCGATCTTTTTATTGCCGGTGATGTTGATGCTAAAAAGTTTGTTACATCTTTAGCAGATCAATGGGGATGGGCTAGTGTAATTGACATCGGTGATATTTCTCAGGCTTACTGGCTTGAAACTCTTACAATGCTATGGATAAATTTTGCCTTCAAAAATAACCAGTGGTCACATGCCTTTAAACTTTTAAGAAAATAAATTCTAAAGCTCCGGTCTTCAGATTAAGGGATCGGGGCTTATTTTGATTTTCTTTTCAATTAAGAACTTCTTTTCTTCAATTCAATCCGCAAAGACTTTTTAGAAAATTTTAAGAATTAGGTTTATTAAAAAATTTTTATAGATTAGTATTTAATATTCAAAGTGATCTTTATAAAATTACATGAAAGTAATGGAACAAAGTACATTCAAACTGCCTCTAACCGGAAAAACTTATTCCCTATACGGCGTACAAAATAGCTCCGATGATTATTACAAAACTGTCGAGTATATTGCCGAATATTATATTAAACAATTTCAAAACCCAGACCAGCTTTTACAATTAATTCAAACTGTAAGTAAAAAGAAAGGTTATTTCAGAAAGAAAATAAGCCGGGAAAAAGATCCCTTAATTGCTTCTTTATTAAGTGATCTTGATTCAAAACTGTCAATATATACAGAAAAGATAGAATCATATTTGGAATCACTTTCAATAATAAAAAGGACGGATAACATATTAGCGACAACAAGAGAGCAATATTATTTATATATGCTGGAGATCGAATTAGTAAACCGAATTAATAGAAAAAAGTTTTTATCTTCTAATTTTAAAATCGCTTTCCTTCCCCATTGTATTAGGGATTTAAGAAGGGAATGTTTATCTAAACCGGATGAGATTGATTATATGTGTAAAGGATGTTCAAAAAACTGTAATATAAATATGGTAAGCAAATTGCTTAAGAAAAAGGGTGTATTTCCTTATATATGGATGGAAGCAGAGCTCAGCTCCTTGTTTAAAAGCCTTAAAAAAAAGTACGGAGCTTTCGGGGTACTGGGAATTGCATGTATTCCTGAACTTATTAAAGGAATGAGAATGTGTCTAAATAAAAATATTTCCGTTACCGGAATACCCATAGATGCAAACAGATGTGCTAGATGGATGGGTGAATTTCATGATAATACAGTCAATTTAGATAAACTCGAGATATTATTATCATAATTAATTTAATTTGGTTTAATTCCCAACCTTTTAAAGTCTTTCAAAGTCAAATATTTTATAAAATAAATTATTATAAACTGTAACCTAGGTAAAAATACTTTAGTCCAAAATATATCGCTTAAAATTATAAAACTTTTTAAGAGGTTAAATATGAAAATAATGTTAATACCTGCTTTAATTTTATTAATCTTATCGATTTCAGCCGTAAATATTTACAGCTCCGATAAAGTTACCAAAACCTATAACTTTACTGATTTTTCAGCAATCGATATTAGTTCCGGAATGTATTTAAATGTTACTAAAGCCGATAAATATAGTATCGAAATAAAAGCCGATGAAAATGATTTTAAATATCTGAGAGTAGAGAAAAAAGGTGAGACCTTAAAATTATATTTTCAAAAAAGTTTTTTCTCTTTTTTTAAAAGGCATAATAAGGTAGAAATAACAGTAACAATGCCTGCCTTAGAAGGATTAGGATTAAGCGGAGGCTCTCATGCCAACATTAATATGGATAATTTATCAAAATCATTTTCAGCAAATTTGTCCGGCGGCTCTTACATAGAAGGGGAATTAAATTGCGGCGATGTCAGTTTTGACTTTTCAGGCGGAAGCACTGTAGATTTAAGCGGACAAGGAAAGGATATTAAAATAGAAGGTTCGGGCGGAAGCAAATTTAAGCTGAAAGATTTTTCTGTTAATAATGTAAACGCCGAT
>JBJKQE010000069.1:0-3346 GCA_046705645.1 Ignavibacteriaceae bacterium
TTTGAAACAGGAATTCCTTATTATCACCAACAATACGATAGTATTTGCGTTTCAACATCATACGGCTTTTCAAGAATAAATTTAGAATACATTAAGGACAGCAGTTTAATCATGGTTGTAACTTCCGATAGTTTATTGAAACCTTTAACCATTAATAAAAACGGTGATTGTATAAAACTGTATTCATATCTTTCAAATCAATATTTCGATGAAGCGGGAGTTGATTCTTTAATTTTCGGTAATTATAAGGACTCAAAATTCGATTCAATTCCGACAGGCTATTCAATCGCAAGAATTTATTTTAACACGTTTGCACTTGATAAAAGCCCGACAATAGGTCTGCCCAATGATACCATAGGAACATGCGGGACACTAACTGGATTCATGTACGATAAAAATAATAATTTAATTTCCAGCGGTACATTCATTCTCGATAACCCGATAATATTTCAAAATGACAGTATGTTTTCTACAAAAGTGTTTTCAAGAAAATTCACTGTCAAAGGGATGCTGCAACAAATTGCATGCTGTACTTTTCGAGGAATTGTATTTGACACTTTAAGGTTAGATATTTATCCTGATTCTATATACTATCAAGATATACATATTTCATCCGACATTGTCGATGGAATAAAAGGAGAAAAGCAGGCAGAGAATAGGAATGTTGATATAATTAATTACCCCAATCCGTTTAATCTTTCAACTACTTTTTATGTGAAGTTATCGAATCAATTTGCAGGAAAGCAAGGAACTATTAATATCTACAATATTAACGGTCAATTGGTAAAATCAATCAGGGTGAAAGGAAATTCAAGAGTAACTTGGGATAGTAAAAACTCATTCGGGCAAATATTATCTTCGGGTGTTTATTATTATCAATTTGTCTTAGGCAGACAAATAATTAAAAACGGCTCAATGATACTTTTGAAATAATATGAAAAAATATTATTTATTATTATTTATTTTATCTTCAATAACATTCGCTCAAACAACCGATTTTTTTAAAGAAGATATAACATTTTATATGGATAGTACTTATTTCAGTGCTAACGGATTTTATTGGTTTGCTAATAACTCCGGCAAACCGATTCAGAATAATATCTTTTATCCATTCCCAAATAATTCTAATGAAAAGATCGATTCAATTGCTGTTTTTAATTTATCCTCTGAAAGATATATTAATTTTATCCATGAAGGGAAACACGGGATTACCTTCGACATGTTTATAGAACCCTACGATACTGTTATATTTCAAATTAAATACAGGCAAAAATTAAACAGCGACAGTGCTGTATACATTCTAAGAACCACACAAAAATGGTCAAAGCCTTTAAAATATTCCGAATATAAATTAATTGTGTCCAAATCTTTCAAGATAAACAAATTCAGTTATACTCCCTTAAAATCTTATGAAATACAGAATAAAAAAATTTATTTTTGGAAAATGAAAATTTTTATGCCTTTAAAAGATATGATATTTTATTTTTGAAATAATACTAATTTAATTAGGTTGTCTTTGTCAAGACTTTTATGCCTAAGATGCATGATGAGCACAAGACATCAGAGTAGTTAGACCGTGCCCAATTTATCTGCTTTACAGAATGAAATGTAGTAGTTTAGAAAAGAAACTCTTTAATGAATTATTTTCATTCAAATCAATCCATTCAAAAAATCATAAATCAGTTTTGAATATATTTTATTTTAATTATAGATTTGATCATGTTAAAATCAAAGATACCCAAACTACCGGTTGAAGAAGCAAACTTCTGTATTGTTGACGTCGAAACCACAGGCCTTTCTCCACAGCGAAACGGCGTAATAGAAATCGGACTTGTTAAAGTTTCCAATCTTAAAATAATCGATACTTATCATTCGGTTATTAATCCCGGTAAAGATATTCCATACTTTATTACACAGCTTACTGGCATTTCGAATGATGATGTCTACAACGCTCCTTTCTTTGAAGGCGTGGCTGATGATATTACAGAGTTCATCGGAGATGACATTTTAACTGCTCATAACTATTCTTTTGACAGCAGCTTTTTAAGAAAAGAATTCAGGTACTGCGGTAAAGAGCAATTAAATAATTTAAACCTCTGCACATTAAAACTGGCTAGAAGGCTGTATCCAATGCTGAGGAGTAAATCTCTCGGATCGGGTTGCAATCATTTAAGATTAAAAAACTCAGGTGAACATAGAGCACTCGGTGATGCTGAAGTTACCGCAAAAGTTTTAATAAAAATGATTAAGGATCTGGAGAAAAATCATAATATTAAATTTGTCAATGAACTTATTGATTTTCAGTCGTTCCCCCAAAATTATGCAAGACAGGTTAAGATAAATAAAAAGCTTGGTGAGGATGTTTCCGTTCTTCCTGATTCGCCGGGTGTATATTATTTTCTTAATTCAAGAGATGAGATAATTTATATCGGGAAGGCAAAATCTCTCAAGAACAGGGTAAAATCTTATTTTTCTACGACTGCTCCCAGAAAAGCGAAAAAGATAATTAAGCAGGCTTCAAGATTAAAAATTGAAATTACCAATTCCGAATTAATTGCATTATTAATGGAAGCGGAGTTGATAAAAATTATCAATCCTAAACATAACGTTATGCTTAAAGGTTACGGTAATAAATATTTTTTAAGAATAACAACCGCTCATCAATTTCCTGCTATAGAAATTTGCAATTATTTTGATTTCGACGGAAACGATTATTTCGGGTTATTTATATCCAGGAAGAAAGCGGATTTAGTCCATGAGATGGTTACAAAAACATTCGCACTTCGTGAATGTACCGATGCTGAGTTTGCAAAAGGCAAAGCGTGCTTCCTTGCCGAGATTGAAAGATGTACTGCACCTTGTGTTAACAAAAACAAAAATGAATATTTTGATGAACTTGAAAAGGTTTATGAATTCCTCTACGGTAAAAATCAATTTGCATTGAATCGATTAATCAACAAGATGAAGGATTTCTCTGATAAACAAAAGTACGAGAAAGCTGCCGAGGTTAAGCAGTTAATTGATATGATACTATCTCAAACTCACAAGTCTTCCCTTCTTGCTGAACCTGTTAATCTAGCAAATGTAATGTTTGAGATAAATGAAGGATTCGGCAAAGACTATGTACTAATGATTGCAGGCAAAATTTATATTAAGAAATATGCAATCAGCAGCAAAGATTATTTTGATGAAGCTCTTGATGATTACTTTGAAGATACGATCCATCAAAATGCACTGCCGAATGAAGAAGATCTTGAAAAGATGAAAATTACCTTAAATTGGCTGATTAAAAACCGGAACAAAGTAAAAACTTTTTATCTGAAGGAATATAATTCAAAAGAAGAAT
>JBJKQE010000070.1:0-14486 GCA_046705645.1 Ignavibacteriaceae bacterium
AACTTACTTCAGATCAAAGAGATAATGCACAAGGGCGATTTAAGAAAACAGGCGGACTTCCCCCGGATGGAGTTACAATGAAAGCCAGATGGCACAGTGTCGACGGAAATCGAGGATTTATTATTGCCGAAACTTCTAATATAGATGCTTTTGGTAAATGGATCCAGGATTGGTCTGATTATTTGACTTTTGAAACTACACCTATACTGACCGATGAACAAGTTGCTAAGGTAATCGGTTAATATTTGAAGTTAATTCATATTCGAGAGGGAAGTTAACGGCAGGTCTGTCCTGCCTTCCTTCAATACTGCGCCCAATGACAGTTTGTTGTGCAATTAAACCTAATCATTCACAAGGATAAATATTTCTAAATACAAAAGATAATCAATTTGATTATTCTCATTTCTTATAACCTTGTTCAATATAAGATTGCTTATTTTAATTTCTTATCATATTTCAGCCTATCTTTTTAACTTCGGTACTAAACAAAATGAAATTCAAATATTTTTATCATTTTATATTTTACTTTTCAATGACGGCTAATATTTTATCTCAAACCCATAAAATAAAAACTTATTTTAATCCGATTGATTAATCATATCTGAAAGGTTACTGCATACACTTGAATTTTATGACAAAGGTCTTTATCATTTAATTTAATTTTGATCTGTCTTTTTCCAACTATCCGATAATAATTAATTTATGAAGAAGATTTTTAGCGCACTTTCTCTTATCATGTTTATATTAATTTTGATAACAAACTTTTCATTTGCGCAGGTAAACACGGAAAAGTTGAGAAAGGATTCACTAAAACAGGGCTTTAGCGGCAATGCAGGATTAGAATTTGGATTAAATGCCGGTAATTCAAATTATCTATCACTCGATGGTAATTTAAGACTGGATTATTTAATTAATAAGCTTGACTTTTTCCTTGTGTCGGATTATGAATATAAAGAAGGAAATAAACAAAAAATTTTGGATCAAGGTTTTACTCATCTTAGATGTGATATTGCATTATCTTCAACATCATTTTTAGAATTTTTTACTCAAAAAGAATTTAATAATTTTATTTCATTGAAAGATCGAAATTTAATCGGAAGCGGTTTAAGATTTAATATTTTGAATAAAACCCACATTAAAAATAAAAATTCAAACATTAATATATTCCTAGGAATAGGAACAATGTTCGAAAATGAGGTTTACAATGTGCAGCCTCAACAAATAACAAAAAATTTAATCCGCTCGACTAACTACTTGGACTTTTACTGGCAGCCGGATACCTTAATAAATTTTTCTTTGGTAAATTACTTCCAGCCTTATGTATCATCCGTTAAAAATTTTCGCTGGCTTGCCGATGCAAATTTGAAATTTTTGATTTCTCGAAGCTTTTCTTTTATTACTCATTTTGCCTTAAGATATGATAATCAGCCTGTTGCATATATTAAAAAGTATGACCTTGAGTTGACAAACGGGATTATCGTTTCATTCTAGCAATTCCTTTTTACGGATTTTATTAGTAATTTATATATATATAAGCAATTGAGGTTTTATGTCGTTTATAAAGTCAATCAATTTATCGATTGCTTTTTGTTTAATATTATTTTCTGTTTATGCAAGTGCTCAAACTTTTGGATTCGGATGCCTTGGTTTTGTAGGCGGTTATGGAGGATACAGCTACCAGGTATACAATCCTAAAGGATTGAATGACTATATTGACTCTTTCAATAGCATTATCAAAGATTCCGTAACATCGCCAATGGGCAAATTTGGAAAACTACAGGGATACAGGATAGGACTCAACTTTTTTAGAGCTGATATAAAAGGTTTTATTTTAACGGCCAAAGGATTTTATCAATACTTAAATGAAAAAAAAACCTCTGCTACTAATTCAGATTTTGGAGCTTCTAACATAACCTATCAAGTGGAATTAAGAAATTGGGGAGTCGGAATTGATTTAGGAACTGTCATTTCCGGTGCTCTTAGCTGGAAAGTAATTGATGCTGCGCTTCTATATAATAATACCACTTTTACAAATACTTTGAATACACCTGGACCTACTACAACTATTATCACTTATAGTAATGAAAATCCATCATTAGGTTATACGGTAGGAACCGGTTTCATTTTATCTATTATAAAACGCTATATTAGTATAGAAGGTGTTGCCGGCTACTCTGTTTTTACAATCGATAAAATGAAGACAAGCGACGGTACCGAACTAACAGTTGCAGAAAATTCAAATCAGGTAATGAAAAATTTTATTACTGCAGGAGGCTTTAATGCAGTAATTCAATTAAACGTGGGATTCCCGCTGTAATTTCTTCAATAAATTATGTTATAAAAAATGGGAAGTAAATTTTCAATAATAATTCTAATTCCAATTTCATGCATATATCTGATATTAGGTTTTTCATCTGTAAAAAATACAAAATATAATGATTTAAAGAATTATAAATACTCGTTTACTGTTAAAGCTGTGAATACAAATAATACTGAACGGACTAATGCGGTCATATCTCTAAGTTTGAATAAAATAAAAGAGAAATATCCGCTTTTCAATTATCAGGACTTTTTTGTCACATCGGGTAAGAAAGATATACCCAGCCAGGTTGTTAATCAGTATGGAAATAATTCATTAAACAAAATCATTTTTATAACATCATTTAAACCAAATGAAAAGAAAGAATTTGTTTTCCATTATTCTAAAAACGGAATTGTGAGAAGGCATTTTAAACAAAGAGCTCAAGCAGTACTTGGGTTCAAAACAGATTATAAGAAGATAAAAGGTTATTATACCGGGGGAAAGTTTGTAGACATTGATTCAACAATAGTTCCTAAAGATCATTTTGCACATGATGCTCTATATAGGATTGAAGGACCGGGCTGGGAATCTGACTTAATAGCATACAGATTTTATCTCGATTCGAGGAATAGAAATGACATTACAGGAAAAAAGACCTATGAAATGATTCTTCAAAAAATGGGTGTTCATGATGTTGTTTCAAACAGCGCGGAATCATATACTAAAATGCTACCATGGGGAATGGATATTTTCAAAGTCGGTGAATCCTTAGGTATCGGATCAATTGGAATGTGGTATGATAATAAAGTCAATACAATTAGTAATATATATAAAGTAGAGTGTAAAATTACAGCTGACGGCCCAATTCAAGCCGATATTTTTACAAAGTATTTAGGCTGGAAGGTCGGAAGTGAAAACTACAATCTTAGTTCTAACCTTTCAATTAATGCGGGTAGCAGGTTAACCAAGGTAAGTTTGGACCTTGAAGGTAAAAAATCTGTTTTATGTACCGGATTAGCAAAGCATAAAGACTGTACTTTATTGAAGTCAAATGATAAGAATTCTAAATGGGGTTATATTGGGCTGTATGGGAAACAAAGTCTGTCCGGGAATAATCTTGGTATAGCTTTATTCTATAAATTGAAGGATTTAAATAATGTTACTGATGATAGTCTGAGTCATATAGTAGTACTAAATCCGCAAGATGGCAAACTAGTTTATTATTTTGCTGCAGCTTGGGAACAGGAGCCGGATGGTATTAAAAACCTGAAAGAATTTAAATTTTATCTTAACAAAACAATTTTGGAATTAAGCAAACCGGTTGAGGTTAATTTCTAAGAACAATTTAAAGATCAAAATTAATTCCTTTCTTTAGGAGCTTTTTATAGTTTTTATTATCGAACTTATATAGATGAGCAGCCCTTCGTATATTATTTTTATCCTTCTCGTTTAATTTTATTAAGAATCCCATTTTTGATAGTTTTTTTCTAAAATTTCTTTTATCAAGCTTTGTATCAAGTATACTTTCATATAATAACTGAAGCTTTGGGATTGTGAATTTCTTAGGAAGCAATTCAAATCCTATCGGCTGATATCGAACCTTTGTTCTAAGTTTATTTATTGCTTCAAAAATTATAGTGCTATGATCAAACGGCAATGGCGGGAGTTTTGAAAACGGAAACCATTTCACTTCACTTGTATCTATACCGGGGTGCAATTTGTATTTATCCGGACTTACCAGGGCATAATATCCTATTGTTATGACGCGTCTTTCCGGATAACGGTTTATTTCGCCAAAAGCATGCAATTGATCCAAATAAATATCTTCTAACCCGGAAGTATCCTTTAGAATTCTTTCCGCAGCCTTATCAAGATCTTCTTCTTTTAAAATGAATCCGCCCGGCAAAGCCCATTTGCCTTGTGAAGGTTCAATTGCCCTTTTGATTAATAACAATTCAAGGCTGCCTTTTTCAAATCCGAATATTACGCAGTCGATGGATAAGTTGTCAATTATTTTATCAAGTTCATGAGACATAAATAATACTCTTGTAAGTAGTTAATTTTTATAGATTTTATATAGCTATTTGCAAGTTAAATAAATCGGTTAATAAATCAAAAGTGTAAAAAGTACATTTTTATATTGCGTGTTATTAATTAAAAGTGTAATTTTTACACTAACAAAATTTTTATTGGTTTAATGTTATGATAACCATTGGTTTCGACATTGGGAGTTCTTCGTTAAAAGCTGCACTTTATAATGTCTCATCCGGTATAGCAATAGCACACAGCACATATCCTAAAGACGAATTAAAAATTTTTTCTCCCAAACCGGGATGGGCAGAGCAAGATCCTGAAATTTGGTGGGAATCTCTTAAGGAAGCTTTAATACAGTTATTAGTAAAGTCCCCAGTTAAACTTTCGGATGTAAAAGCAATAGGTATTTCATTTCAAATGCACGGCCTAGTTCTGGTTGATAAAGATCAAGAAGTTCTGCGGCCATCTATAATTTGGTGTGACAGCAGAGCTGTGGATATAGGGAATAAAGCTTTTAAGGATTTAGGCGAAGAAAGATGCTTAAAATCGCTTCTAAATTCACCTGGAAATTTTACAGCTTCAAAATTAAAGTGGGTAATGCAGAATGAACCTTTGATTTACGAAAAAATTCATAAAATGATGCTGCCTGGCGACTACATTACAATGAAGTTAATGGGAGAAATAAATACTACTGCTGAAGGCCTTTCTGAAAGTATTTTGTGGGATTTTGAAAAGGATAAAACCGCAGACTTTCTATTGAATTATTACGGAATTGATAAATCGCTTTTGCCCACGGTTGTACCGGGATTCGGAATCCAAGGTTATCTTTCTAAGAAAGCTTCTAAAGAAACAGGTTTAACTGAGGGAATCCCTGTTACATATAGAGCAGGCGATCAGCCCAATAATGCATTCTCTTTGAATGTTCTTAAACCAGGTGAGATTGCTGCTACTGCCGGAACTTCAGGTGTAGTATACGGCGTAAGCGAAAAAATAAAGTTTGATTCAAAAAATCGCATTAACACTTTTCTCCACGTAAATCATACAAATGAAAAAAGAAGACTTGGAATTCTATTATGCATTAACGGTACGGGAATTTCAAACAGCTGGATTAAAAAAATATTATTTGGTGCCGGTTCTTCATACGATGAAATGAATGACTTTGCCGAAGGAATTAACATTGGGTCAGACGGGCTTACTTTTCTTCCTTTTGGAAACGGCGCTGAAAGGATGCTTGAAAATACGGAACCCGGAGCCCTTTTTACAGGTTTAAATTTTAATCTGCATAAAAAAAATCATTTGTTGAGATCCGTTCTTGAAGGTGTTGCTTTCTCATTCTATTATGGAATAAATATAATGAAAGAACTGGGAATTAATCCGAATGTAATTCGTGCCGGTATGGCAAATATGTTTTTAAGTAAAATTTTTAGAGATACCGTTGCTTCTCTTAATGAATCACCTATTCAATTATATAATACGGATGGTGCGCTGGGAGCCGCCAGAGCAGCCGCTTATGGAGCAGGTTTCTATTCGTCTTTTGAGGAAACGTTTAACGGATTGGATTGTCTGTTAAATATTGAACCGGATATTAAAAATAAGGGTAAGTATTTATCGGCTTACAATAAATGGCTAAATGAATTAAATATTAAATTAAAAATTAAGGTGTAACATGAAATTAAAATTAACAACAGGTAATTTAGAGTATTTTAAAAGAATCGGACAAATTAAATATGAGGGACAAGATTCCTTAAATCCGCTGGCTTTTAAGTGGTATGATGCGGAGAAAAAAGTAGCTGGAAAAACGATGCAGGAACATTTTAGATTTGCAACTGCTTACTGGCATTCTTTCTGCAATACCGGCAACGATCCTTTTGGTCCGGGTACAAAGGAATATAAATGGAATAAATCGGATGATCCGGTTAAAAAAGCAAAAGCAAAAATGGATGCGGCATTTGAATTTATTACTAAAGTAGGTACGCCATTTTATTGCTTCCACGATTTCGATTTAATTGAAGAAGGTTCTACAATATCAGAATCGGATAAAAGAATTAAAACGATAATTGAATATGCTAAAGAGAAGCAAGCTGTATCCGGTGTAAAACTTCTTTGGGGAACTTCAAATCTATTTTCACACCCAAGGTACATGAACGGTGCATCAACAAATCCTGATTTTAATGTTATTGCTTATGCAGGAACTCAGGTTAAACGAGCTCTTGATGCCACTATTGAACTGGGAGGACAGAATTATGTCTTCTGGGGCGGAAGGGAAGGTTACTTTTCTCTTCTTAATACTGATATGAAAAGAGAAAAAGAACATCTGGCAACATTTCTTAAAACAGCAAGAGATTATGCAAGAGGAAAAGGTTTTAAGGGCACATTCTTAATTGAACCTAAACCAATGGAACCTACTAAACATCAGTACGATTTTGATGCAGAGACAGTGATAGGTTTTATTCACAGGCATGGATTGGAAAATGATTTTAAACTAAATATTGAAGTAAACCATGCTACTCTTGCCGGCCATACTTTTCAGCATGATTTGCAGACTGCGGCTGATTCAGGTCTGCTCGGCAGTATTGATGCAAATCGCGGAGATTATCAAAACGGATGGGACACAGACCAGTTCCCGATAAATATTTATGACACTGTAGAAGCAATGCTGGTTATTCTTCAAGCAGGAGGATTTAAAACCGGAGGTATCAACTTTGATGCAAAGACTAGAAGAAATTCTACCGATGCTGAAGATTTATTTATTGCACATATTTCCGGTATGGATACTTTTGCAAGAGCTTTAATTGTAGCGGATAATATTTTAAATAAAACTGATTATTTAAAACTAAGAAAGAATAGATATTCTTCATTTGACAAAGGAACAGGTGCCGATTTTGAAAATGGTAAGCTCACTTTAGATGATTTAAGAAAATATGCAGAGAAAAACGGCGAACCGAAACAGATTAGTGGTAAACAGGAATTGTATGAATCAATTATTAGCTGGATGATTTAGAATATTTGGTTTTTTCCAAATTAAAATTAATAGTGATAATAAATTGGTTGATTGAAGTTTTATCCAATTAATAGCTGGATTATTATATCTACGTATCTTCCGGCAAAGTATAGATCGTGTGTAAGGCGAGTTAAATTGTTTAGTGAAATTACGCAACTGCCAGTCTGATTTTTGTTTAGATATTTTTATTTGAAATTGGGCATCAAAAAAATAAGAATATTTTATACACAGACTGTTAAAAAAGTGATTCCGGTTATGCAGATTCTGATTGGTTAAGCGATAAAAAAATATTCATTTTTAACATAAAATCAATTCTAAAAAAAAGAATATTGTATAAATTACCTGCTGTGGACAAATTGCTATATAATTAAATTGCCTAAAGTTGAGAATAAAGTTATTGCGTATTGTTATTAAGAATATTTTTTTAAAACAATTTATATCTTTTTAAAGATAATATCACTTGCAAACTGTCTAACCAATTCAATATTATTTGTAAATAAACCTATTCGTCAATATTTTTAACTAGTTTTTCTTTAAGAATTTTTATCCCATATAATGGACAAAAAATTTTAAGATATCCTATTTTAAGTTTTAATTATATTGATTTTTAATTTATAGTTTATCTTAATTACACTGCAAGTTTTAGAAGTTATGCTATATATAAAAATATAAGGAGCGGCAGCCAATGGATATTGTAATCTATATAATAATATTAATTTTAATAGCGTTAATATTTACCGAATATCGAATTAAAAAACCGGGTCAAATAGTTCTTTTTGAGTCGAACGGATTGGTTAAATACCGTAAATCAAACTTTTACCCGAGACATTTTTCACTTCCATTGCAGAATACTACTTACACATTAACAGCAACAGTGGAACCGGAAGCAAAGGGAAAAATCGCACTTGTTGTCAAATATGCCGCTACCGTAACTCCTTCTCTCGATAACATATCAAAACTTATTCGCGTTGGCGGTTGGGGAAAGGAAGCACTTAGCGATGCCGCTAAAGAATTTGATATTATTATCCAGGGCAAGATAAAAGAATTTACCGAGAATTTTGAAATTGAGGAAATTAAATCCGAGGGCATTGCCGGATATCTTAGAGAAAAATTAAAAGATTCAGGTACGCAGTTTGGGTTGGAGATTCTCTCACTTACCATTCAATCAGTTGAACCAGCGGATAAGAAGATTACGGAAGCCATAAGACAGAAAGAAGCTTCGAGGATTCTTGAAGATACAGAGAAAACATCACAACAGGTAAGGATAAATACTATTAAGATGAAGTTGAACGCAGATGAAGAAATATTGAATTATGAGCACCAGCTTGAAATGAAAAAATTCCAGTTGAAAGAAATGGAAGAAGATAAGGAAGCCGGGCTGGCAATGAAGAAATTAAACGAACAAGTAAAGAGAGATAAAATTAAGTTGGAAATAGAACAAGAAGAAATGGGAATATTTAAAAATAATCCGGAACTTCTTTTGCTGACCCCTCAAGTTGCCCGGCTTGCAGAGGCAAGCCAGAATTTGAAAAATGCCAGGACTATTGTTTCACTTGGAGATTTTGAGAACAGTTCGCAGATGGTTGATATGATTAAAAATTTCCTTGGCGGACTTTTGAAATCAGCGTCAGCTAAAAAATGAGGACTTTTTGATTAATAAAACCAATATAGAAAAGTTATTCGAACTCCGCCCTATAAGTCCAGGAAAGATTTCGGAAATTAGCGAAGCTACAGCTTCATCGTCAGTAGCTCCAAGCGAACGAGTAAATTTTCATATAGGCAATCCTGTTCAGGATGAAAGGCTAACACTTTATTATTTACGTTCGGTTCTGAATTTACAAATCATCGGAACAGCTCCGGATAGCTTTAATATTCCTTTTTTAAGAAATGAATTAGGTTGGACTGATAGTTACGATAAACGAATTCAGTTTTTATATGATTTAGTTAAAAACGCAGCACCGTATTCACCACGAGGCGGTTACAATATTAAGAATCAAATTCCGCTAGTTAAAAAAGTTCACCAATGGCTCGTTAACGACCAGGATGAACCTTTATTGTATGATACGGGTGAGAAATCAGACAAACGTGAATTGATAATTTCCAGCGGCGGAGTTGAAGAATCACTTAGGATTTTATTTTATACACTCAATAATTTTTTAACTCATCTTCCTGCAAAAATTTTTTTTGCTAATCGGACTATACCTTTATGTTATAATGATTTTGATTCGCTTAATTTCGATTTGCTGCCGGACAACGAATTAAAAGCTTATGAATTAATTTCAAAATATATAAATGAGAACAACGACAAGCCGGTTTTTCTTTTTCTGGGGAAAGTTCTATCGGAAGAAGGGCGTCGTAAGTTTCGTAATTTGTCTTATGATTATCCGCTGTTCTTCGTTGAGATTAATGATGCGCCTAATCATTCATCTCTTGCGCGGGAAGCCAAATTAAAGAATCGCGTTCTCAGAATTTTAACTCCGGCCTTTCTTTCCAATAAGCTGAAAAATTTATCCGTCGTTTTCTTAACCGGATTTCCCGAGCTTTTAAAAATTTATGAGTCGGTGCATTTTCAATTAAAAGGAACACCGAGTTCAACCGAAATTGAACTGCTGCAATATTTAGCTGCGCATCCTGAAGAAATACAAGAAAAAATTAAAAAATCCGAGATAGATAATGCAGGTATTGATGACAATGATCAGCTTGAATCTCCTTTTCCTTATCCGCTGCCGCAGATTTCATTCTTTGATAAAAGTGATCTGTTCGAAAGAATAAACCGTATCTATGAAGATAAATCAGAAAAATTAACTGCTATTGCTGACAGGATAGAAAGGAATACTTTCAAAACAGGATTTAAAAATATTCCGATTTCCGATCATCTTATGAACAGAGATACCGGCCAAATTTTAACTGAATTTTTAAACAATATAGACAACGAAAAATGGTATTCCGAAACCGCCGACAGTTTCAAATCCGTTTTTGCAAAAGAGCATCCTGAATATTCGATAAAGAATTTGTCTGTTGTTAACGGTTCTTCTCGCACTGCTCTCGGTTTGCTGGGATTTCACTGTGGCATTACGGAAATTTTTGCATGCGATTTTAGCTGGACATACGAACATTGTTTTCCAAAAGCTTCATTTATACCTCTTACCGATGAATTTGAACTCGATGTCGACGGAATTTGTAAAGCTGTTGATGAAAGATTAATTGAGGAAAATATTTCACATGACAGAATTGCTGTTGTTATTAATAATCCTCATAACGCCAGCGGTAAGATTTTTTTGGAAACGGATTTGAAAAATCTTATTCCAAAAATCCTAGATAAAAATGTTTTTGTAATTGATGACCTGGCATATCAAAATGTTTTACCTGAGGATATATTGCGCGGACCGAAAACAATTAAACAGCTTGCATTGGAACTTGTAGACGAAGGACGGCTTTATAAAGATCAGCTTCGAAAAATTATATCGGTTCATTCATTATCAAAAACGGATTCGTTCGCCGGGGCACGGTTGGCAGTTGTTGAAATTGCGAACGAAAATTTATCTAAAAAATTCAATTTATTAAACCGGCTTATTAAGCCGAACATTGCTGCAATAATTATTGCGTATCTTTTTTACAGGAACGATTCAGGGCGGCTAAAAAATTTCTGGCTTCTCAGAAATAGAATTTTTAAAGCTAAAATGAAAGCTTTGGAAGAGGCATCTTCCGAATTTCCCGAAGCTCGCAATCCATTTAATATATACATTCGTCGTCCGCAGGGAAGCATGTACCCGCGCATGGTAATAGAAAATCTGCCTAACGGACTCTCGCTTGATTGGCTTTCATACGGATTAGCCGCGCAAGGAATTGGACTGGTTCCGTTTTCTTCATTCGCACGAACTTCAAAAGGATATGAACTCGGCAGAAAATCTTTTAGGCTTACTCTCGGCGGATCAGATACACCGGAAATACTTTTAAGAAAAACACGAAGAGTCCTTATCGATTTAAACCGCCTTATTGCCAAAGAGAAAGCCAACTACAACAAGAAAACGTTCGCGGTTAAGATGTTGAATCGAAAGAGCGGTTTTTATATGGAGAATGCCGCAGCACTTTGGGATCAATTAATTTCGGATATAAAAGTTCAGTGCAGAAGAATTTCACCTATCATGGTAAAAGTTTTCCCGGGAATTACGGATGAAAAAATATTATCTGGAAGATTCTTTGAAAAATACCTGCCGGTAAGATTAAATACTTACGAAAATATATTTAAAGATTATTTAAAAATTTCTTTGGATTTTCTCTCCTACATCGGTTCAGAAGGCGGCAAGTTTCTGGAGTCTCAATTGGATTTTGAATTTTACAAAGATAATATTGGACACCGGCGGGAACGATTTAAAAAAAGGACATACGACCGTACCGTGCATCCTACTCAGCTTTATTCAATTGATACGGATATTCTCTTCAATAAGGCATTCGATATAATTTTAAAAGGTGAACTTCTCGACAAAAAATTGGCCGGAAACATAGGCAGGAATTTAATAGAAGAATACCTCGGCAAAAATGTTGCAATTAATTCTGTTAAAGAGGGCGAAGAACTTGTCTGCGACTTACGTTCGATTATAGCAGCCGAAAATTTTTCATCACTTTACTCAGATGAGCCCAACCGGATACTTCTTTCATTTTGGGGAGATTGGGACGGTAGCAACAGACCTTCCGGTCAAGGGCACCGACTTGTTGCAGCGGCATTAATAGAAAATGTTAACCAGCTTTCCGGAATTATTAAAACAATTTTGTCAATTGATAAAACGGTTAAAATAGATCCGGCATTAACTGCAGAAATAGATAAGCTTACTAATACGAATAGAAACTTCTGGGAATTGCTTAACAGCATTACTTCGTTAACAAACCAACTGGAGAAAAGATACCGGAGTATTCTGCCTTTCAGCATCGAATCCAACCGGATTAGAAAAATTGGAATGAAGCTGCACATTGCACAAGACCCGATTATTAAGTTATGGGAACACAACGACAGCCTTGAGCAGCGAATGCTTGAAATGCGGCTCGAAAGGAAAAGCAGGCTCGAATATTACTTCAAATTGAATAAGGAGCTTCGTAAGGCTCTTCACAATTTAATACCGGATATTATAAAAAATTCTTCTAATCCTCGATTGATGCTTCAAGCAGGGCTCTATCGAGATATACTCAAGCGGTTCATTCTTACTCCAAGGATACATCAAAGACTTATAACGGCTAAAGATCAATTTGCAATAAACACTACCGTGCATAATATTGTTGAGATAAATGAAATATCGGGAAAATACGGAAATCCGGGAATGGTTCTCAGTCTCCAGGTAAGTATGTCTACTTTCCCTGATGCTTTAATTTCTCTCGATAAGAAATTTGTTTCCGAAAGAGAAAAAATTCTGAATACAACCGCACAGGATAGTTTGGCAAAAGTATGGTCGATACCGTTGTTTGAAGATCTGTCCTCAGTTGAAAGCATCGAGAGTTATCTGGAAAAAATTTGGGAATACGCAGTTCAAAGCAGAAGTATAGACCAGGAACCGAAAGAAAGATTTGCGGAAATAATATGTGAGATATTTGTTGCCGGTTCGGATTTAAGCCAGCAAGTCGGGCAGACATCTTCAACGGTACTGTTTAACTTTGCCAAGCATAAGACCATCGAATGGCTCGCAAAGAAAGGCCTGGTAGAAGATGTTAGAATTAAGTTGGGTTCAGGCGAACCTATGCAGAGGCAAGGTGGCTATTATGCTGATTTTTCAAGTAAGCCTGCATTCATTATGAGTGAAGTGAACAACCAGCGGTTTAGTGAATATCTGGAAGAATCAACTATTAAAGCTACCGAGTTTGCTGTTAGTCCACTGCATGGTGTTTTTGCGGGCGGTGATTTAAGAACTCTTCAAAGTGCAATTTCCGAAAAGATAAGACATCTTAAAATTGCGGACTGTGCACAGTTAATGCATCATTTGAACAAAACTCAAGAATTTTACAGTGCGGAGTTAATAAGAGCTTCCGAACCGTTTATAGATACCAGATTAATTTATGAGTCGAAAAGTCTTAAAGAACTTGAGCGTCTTACGTTAGGTAAAAAAGATGAAATATTTGATGCATTTGCAGAAGCTTCTAAAAATAATTTTCAGCAGATAGTATACGGTAACGATGATGATGTTGTCGGCATTCATATTATTTCATACTTCCTTTCCAGGTCCACGATGGTGTTAAGAGATAGGCCGGTTGAAAGACCTATACAGGGGAACGGAGAGGATAGAGGTCAGAGGATTCTGGAGAGAATTGCATCTACAATTCCTCTATCCAAGCATGGAAGTTTATTGCGGGCTATCGGTCATAATAAAGCGCAGACTTTTATGCTTGGGGTTAACCAGTTAACAACGGGACTTTTCAGGGCGCTTAATCAATTTTCACAACAAGAATTTGTAGGTGGAAACGGATATCAATTTTTAAACGATAGAATATTGACGCGATTACCTGTTTACGAGATACTCCATACAGTTAGAATTTTTCAGGATAGGAGATTAAAAATTATTCAAAAGTTTTCAGATGCATTTCCCGCAGGGATTACCGCATTTACTTTATTGCGGGAAGATATGGATTCGCTTGATATTTTTGTCCCGATGCTTCAAAAGGAACTGCTGCGCAGGCACGGGATTGATGTTTCCGAATTTTTTAAGAAAGGTTTGTTTATTTATGAATTGCTTCCGACACTACGCCCTGATCTTGCAGTTCTGCTTCAGCCTGATTTATTCAATACGGATGTAGAATCAGTTGTTAAAGAAATTAAACGTGATATTGATACCAACTGGCTAGATGAATTTTCCCATCTTTTAAGAGTACCGGATAGGATTCGCTTTTGGCGTGAGAAAATATGGATGCTTTTAGAAGAGCCGGTCAGAAACCAGGTAAAATCTTTTGTGGAATTAGCGGTAGCACTGAACAGACTGTCACGGGATATCGATATAAAAGATTTGTCTATAGCTAGTCCTGCATTAAACAAATATAAATATGAAACTTCACTAGCCGATCTTCTACGCGGACATGTTGACGATACAATGCGTCAATTCCTTTCCGCAGCAGTACAATATTTAACCCATCTGCCTGCCGAGCAAGTTGAAGTACCGGTAGATATTGTTC
>JBJKQE010000071.1:0-23927 GCA_046705645.1 Ignavibacteriaceae bacterium
GCATTAAATAAAATGCCTGAAAAACTGAAAACGGTATTTCTTTTAAGCAGGCTGGAAGGATTTAAATACAACGAAATAGCTGAAATATGTGAAATTTCGGAAAAAGCTGTCGAAAAACGCATGTCTAAAGCCTTAGATATTTTAAGGAAAAAATTTTTAGCGAAATATTTTTTATAAAGTAGGGTTTCTTGGGACTCATCTGTAAAATTAAACAGAGGAAGAAATAAATGAATAATAAAATAAAACCAAATTACTTAAATCTGTGTATTAGGTCGTTAACCGGAAATATAAACGAGGTTGAAGACGAATTATTAAAAAAATGGCTTGATGAATCAAACGCGAATAGAACCGAATTTAATAAAATTAAAAAGATTTGGGATGAGAGTTTGATTTATAAAGAAACAGAAGTTCCGGATGTAGAAGATGAATGGAACGAGTTTTATAAAATTATAAATGTTGACGGGAGAGAAAGTAAGAAACATAACATTGTTACCGATATTAGGAATTTAATATTAAGACGCAAGTTGAAACCGGTATTTGCGTTAGCGGTTGTAATTCTGTTCTTGTTTGCCATTTTCTTTGTCCTGAATAAAAATAAAAGTACCCCGGTAACTAATATTGTCTCCACTGCAAGCAATGAGAACAAGCAAATTCTTTTGCCTGACGGTTCAAGAGTGACCTTAAACAGTGAGAGTAAGATTATATTTCCGGAAACTTTCCAGGATAATGTTCGCGAAGTTAAGCTAAATGGCGAAGCATTCTTCTCGGTTGCAAAAGAAAAAATTCCGTTTGAAGTATCAACCTCGAATGCTAAAGCTACTGTCCTGGGAACTCAATTTGATGTATGGTCTCGCGGCGGCAAGACTAAAGTTATAGTTAAAGAAGGTATTGTTAAGGTTAGTCCTAAAGAAGAGAGTAATAAGAGCATAATGTTAACGAAAAATCAACTTAGTATTGTTTCAGGTTATCAAAAACCTACAATCCCGGAAAGTATTAATACCGGATTTTTACTTGGATGGATACAGGGTAATCTGGTATTTGATAAGACCCCCCTCTACTCAGTAACCGGAGAATTGGAAAAACATTATAACGTTCCCATTACTATAAAGGAAGATACGTTGAGGAATTATATTTTAACGGGTTCATTCAAAAACATTAGCATAGATAGTGTATTATCAATGATATGTCTAGCCCTGGATATTAAGTATGTAAAACAAAACGGAATATATTTTATAAAATCGAAATAAAATGGAATCAATATTCATGGATAAAAAAATAACTGCCGAAAGCGAAGTTAAAATTATAGTCTAATTAATTTTTATAAGGGAGGGTAAAACTATGTTAAAAAATATTGTCTTGTTGTTAATAGGGTTAATGTTTTTAAATTTATCGTGCGGTTATAATTCAAATATAACCGGAGAGCAAAACTATATAGAGCCTGCGCAATTGAATCACCCGCGTTTAATGTATCCAAGATCAGCACAGGAAAATTCCCTTACGGGTGAAGCGAAAATGTTATTTGATATTAATAAAGACGGTAAAGTTTCCAATGTAAGTATTACACAATCGACTGGCTCAAATATATTGGATAATTCCGCAAAGGAATATTGTAATAGCCTCATTTTTGAACCTGCAAAAATTAATGGTAATCCAATAAAAATAAGGATGTCAATAGCGGTAAAATTCGAAATTTCTAATATGGATATGCTTGGAAATATTTATGTAAACAATGTAAATCGATTATATAATGTTTTAAATAGTTACGGAACTTTTGACAGATTAAGTATAGAGAGGGAAATTCTTCACGATCATATAAATTTTGTACATAATATGCGTGATGCTTTAAACTTCAATTCTTATGCAGCTTTAGTAATATCAAATAAAATTACACAGGAATGGAAGGATGATTGGGACTCCTGGCCTCTTTCATTTCTAATCTTTTATGATTTTATTCAACGTTATCCAGATTATGACAGCTTGCAGTATGTAAAGCATCTCATGTATAGCGCTGCTAAATATGATGTCGATTATATTGAAAATTCTCACGATTCCGACATAAAATCGGAACAGCTAAGAGAGAACCTTATCTCGAGGATTAAGGGATTTATAAAAATTCACAATCGCGATTCTCAATTAAACAATCCCGAGTCGAATGGAATAATAGAGGACAGACATTTATCATTCAATATTGAAAATTAAAATGTTACAACTTGCTTTATTATTGTGTACGGAGATATTATTCTCCGTACATATTTTTTCTCAATCCGCGGATGTTAATAATTCTAAAAATAGGAGGAATGTACCGCTCAAAATTGTTCTGGAGAAAATGAGAAGCGAAATGGGGTTAAACTTTGTATATGGAGACAATATAGTGGGAGAAATTGAAATTGATTCCGTTAATATGCAGAATCTTAATGAAGATAATTTAAAAAAAATTTTGAACCGTTACGGTCTTGCTTATAAATTCTATAGAAATAAAAATGTAGTAATTTTTAAAAAGGTTAAAAAGAAAGAAAAAAATAACGGAACAGTTTTAATTAAAAACATTTTTGAATACGATACGACCAAAATTATTGAACCTAAAATAATTTCCGAAATTTTACCGGTTTATCCTCCTGAAGCAGCTTCCAATAACATAGAAGGAATCGTAAGGATTAAGTTATTAATTACAAACAAAGGGGATGTATCTAAAACCATTGTCCAGAAATCATCCGGTTCGGCTATATTAGATTCGGCTGCCATAAATTATGCAACCAAATTAAAATACATTCCGGCACAAATTAATGGAGAGTATCGCAATATTTGGGAGTATATGGATTTTAAGTACTTTATCAAAAACAAAAATATATCCGAATAGAGGCAGTTTCTAATGATTATGCATATATATCTGATTGACGAAAGTAAATTTAATTCAAGTATTTAATAAAATTATTGATAATGGGAAATGACTAAAATAGAAATTATTTTCTAATGTAAATTATATGATATACGAAAGATTATTAAAGAATTAATTTAAAAGAAGTTATAGATGAAAATATATGGAATATATTTTTAATTATAATTACTCAACAGCTTTTAATATAGTTATTAATGGTGTAACTAATCGATATTTTGATGTTGAATTTTAATTACTTTGTTTTGTTCGTGACTTAAATCTGCTTCAAGTTGAATAGTCGGATGATCGATTGCAAATTTTTCATTTAATGATTTTTCAAGCTTATCGATAATTAAATATCCTTTGCTTATTAATTGGTCTTTAACTACTACATGAGCGCTTAGCGCATACATTTTTGAGGACAGCGACCAAATGTGCAGGTGATGAACTTCTTCAACTTCGGGAAACGAAGAAATAAAATCGGATACTTCCTGCATATTAATATTTTTCGGAGTGCCTTCGCTTAAAATATTTATAGTTTCTTTTACAACATCCCATCCGCTTTTTATAATAAATAATCCTATTATTATTGAAAAAATTGGGTCGAGGATTATCCAGTTGAAAAAATAAATTAAAACACCGGCTATTATTACCACCAGAGAGTTTAATGCATCAAAGAATAAATGAAGATAGGCTGTCTTGGTATTTAAGTCCTCATGAGAATTTTTATGAAGTAAAAAAGTAGAAATTGAATTGGCAATAAACCCTCCGGTTGCAACTATAATAACCCAAAGTGCTAAAACATTTTGGGGATGAATTATTCGTCCGACAGCTTCATAAATTATATAAACACCAATCAAAAGCAGCGCTGAAGAGTTTATAAATGCCACTATTATTTCTGTGCGGATATAGCCGTAAGTTTTATTAGGTGTCGCTTTCCAATAAGACATTTTAACTGCTGCCAAACTTAATATAAGCGAGATCAAATCACTGAAATTGTGTAGCGCATCGGAAATAAGAGCCAAACTGTTGCTTATAATCCCGGCAAATAATTCTCCTATAACAATAAAAGCATTAAGAAAAATTGATATAATCAAATTTTTCTGAGTGTCTGAACGATTTACCCCGTGATGATGCATATAAATTTATTTAAATCAATTTTGGTTTTTTATATAATAATTTACTTTTCTAAATATTAATATTATTTCTTGTAAAAAGAAATTTTTGTCAATTTTTCTTATGAGAAAATTAATTTAATTTTACACTTTAATTTAAATCGAAAAATTATCACTGAAAACAAAATTCAAAAATATTTTCCCAAATCCAATGTATAGAACTATTAGTGCAGTTACTGTTATTTCTTTAATACTTTTATTCAATACGATTGTATTTTCGCAAGATACAACAGGCTCAAAAACTAAAAAAACTTATTACCCGGAAGGTACATTAAAAACACTTGGAAGTTATTCAAATGGCAAACTAAATGGAATTTATATAGAATATTATCCTAACGGACACTTATGGAAAGTATGGAATTATGTTGATGGTAAGGAACAGGGAAAATCAGATTGGTATTTTGAAAATGGATTGTTGAGCATAGAATGGAATTATAAAGACGGATTAAAAGAAGGCGAATCCAAGTGGTATTATGAAACCGGTGAATTGTGGTCTGTGCAGAACTATATCCACGGCAAACTTGAGGGGATAACTCATACTTATTATAAAACCGGTGAATTACAGGGTGACTGGAATTATGTAAACGGGGAACTGAACGGAGTTTCCAAAACTTATTTTAAAAACGGACAGGTTGAAGTTTTAAAAACTTTTAAAGACGGTTTGCGCAATGGCCCATCAACCGTGTATAATGATAACGGTACAGTTGCTTTGGAATCAAACTTTAAAAATGATAAGCTGGAAGGCCAAGTAAAAATATTTGATCTTGCTGGAAATGTTAGAGTAATTGATGATTATGTTAACGGGCAGTTGGTTAATAGAGTACGCTATAGTTTAATGGGGAAGTTTCAGTCTGAAGAGCAAACTTTACGTACTTATTACGATAACGGAACATTAAAAAGTGAAATTCATTACAAGGACAGCGTTAAGGATAGTTATGCAAGATATTTTTATGACAACGGATTTTTAAAAGAAGAATGGAACTATAAAAAAGATACACTTCAGGGAAGATCTTATAAATATTATGATAATGGAATACTTAAATCTTCGATGGATTATATAAATGGTGTCCAAATTGGAATAACTCGAAATTATGATGAAGACGGATCACTAGAGTCTGAGGTTAATTATTCCAATAATAAAAAGAACGGATTGGAATTAACTTATTATAAGTCTGGCGTTTTAAAATCTGAATTTAATAATTCGAATGGTATTCCTAACGGTGATTATAAAACCTTTTATGATAATGGTATGCTGGAATCGGAAGCAAATTATTCAAACGGGAAGATTTCCGGCAAGAAAAATTATTATTATAAATACGGTGAACTTAAAAAAGTAGAAAGTTACTGGGATGGGAAAATTGACGGATATGTGAGAACTTATTTCGAGAATGGTAAAATTAAAACCGAAGATTATTATACAAACGGAAAACTTGTAAGCAGCAAAGAATATAATGAAAGCGGAAGCCTTATTTCTTCCAGCGGTTATTAGGTAATTTCGAATAAATTATTATTTTTATTAACTGAAGTTATGCAATTGTCATGCTGAACTTGATTCAGCATCTAAAAATGTTGAAAAAATAAAGGTTCCGAATCATGTTCGGAATGACAAAAGATACTTTTTATTAATTATGCGTAACTTCAATTATTAATATAATTTTCAGTTTTCATCTTTTAAATTTTATATTATATAAATGGCAAACAATAAAAATAAAACCGGAAAATACTCAATTGGGCTAATCCAAATAGCCATGGAGAACGACCCTAAGGCAAATCTTAAAAAAGCAGAATCATGGGTCGAAAAAGCTTCACGCCAAGGTGCTAATGTAATTTGTCTTCCTGAACTATTTCGTTCACAATATTTCTGCCAGGAAGAGGATATCAAATATTTTAAATTAGCCGAGACAATACCGGGACCATCAACAAAAGCAATGAGCAAAATTGCCGCAAAAAATAAAATAGTACTTGTTGTCCCTATTTTTGAAAAGCGGGCTCAAGGTGTTTATCATAATTCTGCTGTTGTTATAGATACGAATGGTCAAATTTCAGGCCTTTACCGTAAAATGCATATTCCTGATGATCCGTACTATTATGAAAAATTTTATTTTGCACCGGGTGATTTAGGATTTAAGTCATTTAAAACAAAGCACGGGAATATCGGAACTTTAATTTGCTGGGACCAATGGTACCCTGAAGGTGCAAGATTGACTGCTATGAAAGGAGCTGAAATTATTTTTTATCCGACGGCAATCGGCTGGCATCCTTCCGAAAAAAAAGAGCACGGAAAAGCTCAGTTTGAATCCTGGCTGACAATTCAGCGCGGACATGCAATAGCAAACGGAGTATACATAGCGGCCGCTAACAGGGTGGGATTAGAAAAACAAATTGAAGGTTCAGATGGAATTGAATTCTGGGGATCTTCATTTATTTCCGACCCTCAAGGTGTAATAATTGCTCAAGCTTCGACCAATAAAGAAGAGATTCTATTGGCAGATGTAGATATATCCAGGATTGAATATATACGTACAAACTGGCCTTTCTTACGTGATAGAAGAATCGATGCTTATGAAGGAATTGAAAAAAGATTTTTAGACGGAGATAAATGAGCAAGGTTAACACCCCTAATAAGCTTCCTTTTGAACTTGGTTACAGAATGCCTGCAGAATGGGAAAAGCATGAAGCGACGTGGCTTGGATGGCCTCACAATAAAGAAGATTGGCCGGGCAAATTCATGCCGATTCCATGGGTTTATGCTGAAATAGTTAAAAGGATTTCTACTAATGAAAAAGTTAGAATTCTTATTGAATCAAAAGAACATCAGCAAAAAGCAAAATCAGTTTTAATTTCTTCAAATGTTGATTTGAAGAATATCGAATTCTTTCAATTCAAAACTGACCGCGGATGGATGAGAGATTCATGTCCGGCCTTCATGAAAAATAAAGAACAAGCTGCTGCTGTTGGTTTTAAATTTAACGGCTGGGCTAAATATCAGAATTACAAAAAAGATACAAAACTTCCTGAATACATTTCAAGCAAATTTGATCTTTTAAATTTCATTCCTAAATATTCAGGTAATCAAATTGTATTAGAAGGCGGATCAATTGATATAAATGGGAAGGGGACCTTAATTACTACGGAAGAATGTCTGCTGGATGAAAGAACTCAAACCCGGAATCCGGGCTTAACAAAAAAGGATTACGAGGAAGTTTTTAAAAATTATCTCGGCATTACAAATGTGTTCTGGTTAAATAAAGGGATAACAGGGGATGATACGCATGGTCATGTTGATGACCTCTGCCGATTCGTTAATGAAAAAACTTTGGTTTTGGATCAAGAGAAAAATTATACGGACGAGAATTATAAATTGTTAAAAGAAAATAAAGAACGAATTGAAAGTATGAGACTTGAAGACGGTACAAAGCCGGAAGTAATAGATTTGCCTATGCCGGAACCGGTGATTTTTAAAGGACAAAGATTACCAGCAAGCTACGCTAATTATTATATTTCTAATGCTGCGGTTCTAGTCCCTACTTTTAATGATCCGAATGATAAAATTGCACTTGGAATTTTAAGTGAATTGATAACAGATCGTCCTGTTATAGGAATTCATGCAGTGGATTTGGTTTGGGGATTGGGAACAATTCATTGCTTAACACATGAGCAAACTATAATATAAGTTATCATTTCCTTTTTATCAATGAATCAACACTCCAGCTTCCTGAGCCGTAAGAGGCAATAAATAAAAATACGAAACAATAAAACACTGCTTTTTCTCCGCCATTCATAATCGGCCAGAATCCGCCTGGATAGTGCACTGTAAAATATGCAACAGCCATTTCTCCAGATGCAATAAAGGCAGCGATTCTTGTTTTAAATCCGACTCCTATTAATATGCCGGCAATAAATTCAATAATACCTGCAATAATTAATTTAGGATTGTGTGCGACATGTCCGCCTAACGCACCGAAAAGTTTTTGTATTCCATGGCTTCCGTATAAAACAGCAATTATGATCCTCATTAAGGAATAGATTTCTTTTGTAAATTTTCCGAGAGAGCGTTCGATAAATTTCATTTTCTAAAACACATATAAATTAAAAATAATTTTCCGCGAAGTTTAAAATAAAAAAAGCCGGTCATTTTTCAATGCCGGCATTTTGGAATTGCAAATACTTAATCGCTTAAAAGCGTCCTTTCAGATACAGTTGATTGTGACATCGGAATGGTCATTGCTTGAGCTCCTCCGGTTACTATATTCATATTAGTATCAACATTACTCTTACTATATACAAGCATCCTGCTGCTGGAATCTAAATATATTTCGCCTGTTGATTTTCCTGTACCATCCATAGTAATATCAATACCTCTCATGTTACCTTCGCCTTGAATTTTTAAATTTGCAGTGAATTGTAATTTATAACAATCGTGCCCTAATTTATTTTCTTTGCCGGCTAAAGTGTAAACGATATTCACATTGCTTACTAATTCCCCCCCCATTGTATTCATTGTATCAACCTGTGTTGAGTTCCAGTTCCCGCCGACTTTTACTTCTTTATCACTTAGATTTGCAAAAAAGTGTTTAGCTTCCTGTTTAACTGAAAGATAGCGGCTGTCATCTTCAAGGGTATCCAATTCGGAATATTTAATTAGATCTCCAAACTTTGATAAATTAAGTTCCAGTCTTTTCCCTATAATGTCGGTTAAGTTAATGGTAGTATCTCTTCCCATACCGGAACTGCTTACTAAAGCAGAATCAACTGAAAAAATAAGTACGCCGTCGCCATTACTGGTTACATCTTCAACTTTTAAATCCATTTTATTTTTAGTTGAAGTATTTATTTTCATTTCCCGCCCCATCATAGGTTGTGTAATTCTGCTGGAAGAATTATCCTGATATGTATATGTTTTACCTTTTGTAAACTTATATTCCAAATTATATGCATCCTGTGCATAAATTTTAATACAGAAAAATAAAGCAATAATAACGCTCAATAACCCCATTAATTTCTTTTGCATTTTCGGCCCTTTATATTATGAATGTTTTAATTAAAGTTTTTTGAGTACATCAATATTGAAGAAATTTCTACTTTGATTTAAGCTACATAAGAATTTAAAGCCAATTATATATTTGACTTAAAATTGATTAACCTAATTTTTTTTAATTAAGTTATCTTAAAAATCCTTGATAATTTAAATTTCATTTGTCAAGATAGAGAGAATTCTTTTTAATTACCAGAAAGATTTTATATTTTTAATATGCGAGATAAAATTTATATCCTTTACCACCTAAACATTTTATTTTAGATCGAATATTTTAAAGAAAAAATCCGAACAGTTTTGAGGAGGATTATCTGTGATAATAGGAGTTCCAAAAGAAATTCTATCAGGGGAAAATCGCGTGGCAATTGTTCCCGACGTAACTTCAAAATTAATAAAAGCCGGTTATGAAATTCATGTTGAAAAAGATGCAGGATTAAAGGCCGGGTTTACAGATTCTGCATATCAAGAAGCAGGTGCTAAAATATATAATAACGCTTCCGAACTTTATGAAACTTCGGAAATTGTTTTAAAGGTACAGCGTCCGTTAAATCATCCCGATTATAATAAAAATGAAATTGATTTAATAAAAAAAGGGACTTTATTAATTACATTCCTTTATCCTTTGTATTATACGGATCTTGTAAAAAAGTGTGCGGAAAAAGGTATCAATGTAATTTCTATGGATATGATACCCAGAACGACTTTGGCTCAAAAAATGGATGCTTTGAGTTCACAAGCAAATATTTCGGGTTATAAAAGTGTAATAATGACGGCTAATGTAATTGGTAAATTATTTCCTTTATTGATGACAGCCGCGGGCACAATTGCTCCGGCAAGAGTTGTAATTATGGGAGCTGGTGTTGCCGGGTTACAAGCGCTTGGTACGGCAAAACGGCTTGGCGCTGTTGTTGAAGTTTCGGATATAAGACCCGCGGTTAAAGAAGAAGTTGAAAGTTTGGGTGGAAGATTTATTGAAGTTGAATCAGATGAATCTATGCAGGATGAAGACGGCTACGCAAAAGAAGCATCGGAAGAATTTTTAAGGAAACAAAAAGAATTAATATTTAAACATATAACCGAAGCTGATATTGTAATTACAACAGCATTAGTACCCGGAAAAAAAGCCCCGGTTTTAGTTACTGAGGAAATGGTAAAAAAAATGAGAGAAGGTACTGTCATCTTAGATATGGCGGTTGAGTTCGGAGGAAATTGCGAGATTAGCGAGGCAGGAAAAACTATAAAAAAATATGGCGTTACAATTATCGGTGAAACAAATCTGCCTAGTTTAGTTCCATTTCATGCAAGTGAGATGTATTCAAAAAATATAATGAGCCTCTTACTGCATATTGGTAAAGAAGGAAATGTTGAATTAAAACTTGAAGATGAAATATTAAAGGGAGCTTTAATTACATACAACGGAGAAATTATTCATCCTAAAATAAAAGAATTACTGCATGCTTAAGGATCAAGTTTAGTCTTTAAAACAATTTTATAGAAAATATTTTCTATGAGGAAGTATAATGGATATTAATTTATTAATGCTGATTTATATTTTTGTACTTGCAATCTTTGTAGGATTCGAGTTGATTACTAAAGTACCCCCGACGCTTCATACTCCTTTAATGTCGGGTTCGAATGCAATTTCCGGTATTACCATTGTTGGCGCTTTGCTGAGTGCCGGAATGCAGCAGTTTACAATTAGTACAATCCTTGGATTAGTAGCCGTAATATTTGCAATGATAAATGTTGTAGGCGGATTCCTTGTTACGGATAGAATGCTTAAAATGTTCAAAAAAAAGTGAGTTGAATTATGAATATAGTAATCGATATTTCATATTTAATTTCATCAATATTTTTCATATTCGGAATTAAAGAATTAAGCTCGCCAAAAACAGCCAGACGCGGAAATCTTTATGCAGCAATTGGTATGTTGATCGCTATTGTTGTAACACTTTTGGACAAACATGTATTGACATATGAATGGATTATTATCGGAATAATTGTCGGTTCGGGAATCGGTACCATAATGGCGTTGAAAGTAAAAATGACCGGAATGCCGCAAATGGTCGGTATGCTGAACGGTTTTGGAGGCGGTGCATCAACATTAGTTGCACTTTCAGAATATTATAAAATTAATCCCAATATTCCAATTAATACAGGTGTTGCTATAGTACTTTCTTTACTAATAGGCGGAGTTACATTTACCGGTTCGATGATAGCTTTTGCAAAACTGCAAGGATGGATTACCGGAAAAGTAATAAAATATCCTGGGCAGCATATTATAAATTTATTTTTACTTTTATTTGTATTAGCGGCTGGAACTTATGTCGTAATTTATCCTTCATTAGTCAATGTAACCATAGCCATAACTATTATATCCCTAGTTCTAGGTGTGCTTCTCGTTCTTCCTATTGGCGGCGCAGATATGCCGGTTGCTATTTCACTTTTAAATTCTTATTCAGGTTTGGCTGGTTCTACTACTGGCTTTGTTTTGGGGAATAGTGAATTAATAATTGCCGGTGCATTAGTCGGCGCGTCAGGAATTATTCTTACCAACATAATGTGCAAGGGAATGAACAGATCATTAATGAATGTACTTTTAGGAGGTTGGTCTTCAGCGGGAACTACCGGCGGAGAAGCATCAACTACAAGCGTTAAAGGAGATGTCAAATCGGTTGATGCAGAAGAAGCTGCAATGATTTTTGATTCTGCAAGCAGTGTAATAATTGTCCCCGGATACGGTATGGCTGTTGCACAAGCACAACATGCAGTGAGAGATTTAATGAATGCACTTGAGAAAAAAAATATTAAAGTAAGATTTGCTATTCATCCGGTGGCCGGAAGAATGCCCGGACATATGAATGTGCTTTTAGCCGAAGCGAACGTTCCTTATGATAGACTGTATGCACTTGAAGATATTAATGATGATTTCAGTAATACCGATATAGCTCTTATTATTGGTGCAAACGATGTTGTTAATCCGGCTGCCAGACATGATCAAAACAGTCCCATTTACGGAATGCCGATTTTAAATGTGGATTACGCTAAAACCGTAATCATAAATAAAAGATCTCTAAATGTAGGTTATGCAGGAATTGATAACGAATTATTTTTCGGTACAAATTCTCTCATGTATTTTGGTGACGCGAAGGATGCAATTACAAAACTGACCAATGAGATTAAAAATTTGTAATGCAGGAATATTCAAAAACAGATTGAAATTATTTTGACCGGTTGTACGAAATAGATTTTATAACTTTTAAACTGTTAAAACAGTTGAAATATACATTGTTGTTTTTATTAACGCAGGAATTAATCCCGGTGTAAATGATATTAAAACTCATATTGTAACCGTTTCTCCAAAGGAACCCTTCGGACAACGATTTGATATTAGTTTTAAACAGCGGATTATTTTAATATGATTCTATTTGATTTTAGTAAAAAAACTCAATCGGACTCAAAACAATTATTTCTTAATTTCTTTTAAAAGCGGGAAATTGGTGCTGTTTAATTATTTAGAATAAGTTATATTTAGCATATCTAAAACAGCCTTCTTTTGATTAATGAGATTTCAAATTTTAATTTTTATTTTATGCATTGCTTCTCTAAAATCATTTAGCCAGGAGAGAAATTACACTCTAAATATTTTTACCGGCAAGTTCGAACAAAATCATCTGGAAGTTTTCGATAGTACTAGAAAACCGGTTTATGAAAAAACTTTTCATCATCCGGAGGAACAGCTTGTTGACCTTGATAATGATGGTGTGAATGAATTTCTTGTTACAGATTATTATAAAAGCGGAGGAGCTGATTTTTATACTTTATATATTTATAATACAATTGATTCTTTTTATGTTGCTGATTCTATTCAATCAGGTTATTTGGAGCCGTTGGAAAGAGAATCAAAAGAGTATGGCGGAATTATTGTAGTTACTGGCAATTATAAATTTGATAATTTTAACAAAGATTCGGAAGATAAATATCTTCCTATCGAATGCTGGCATTATGAAAATGGTAAAATCAGTTCTATCAACGACCAGATTTACAATATTTTTATTTCTGAAAATGATGCTCTGATTGATTTGCTTGATTCTTATTTTTCCGACAACAATAATGACTGCAGTTCTGCAGCAAAAGTAAAGGGAATAATCGCTTCTGTTTATGCTAATTATATATCCGCGGGAGAAAAAATTCTTGCCTCTCAATTTTTGAAAAAATATTATCATTGCGATGATTTTGAAATTTTTAAACAAAAATTAAACGAACTTTTACAGGTAAAATTATGAAGCTTGATTGGAGTAATTATATTGGTCAAACTTTAAACATTACTATGCATGAAAACTACGGACTTAAGATGGACTCAAAAACGAATAGTCCCATTTATGAAATAGTATTTAAAACCGGCAAATTAACTCATGTGTACGATGAAGGCCTGATGCTGGAGGCAGAACGGGAAAATACAATTGTTAAAATATTCGTACCATATACTTCAATTAAATGCGTCGAAATTTTTAACTTTTAACTGGGGATACAAATCTTGAAAATACCATTTCTTATTTTCCTATTAATTTTTACAATCCAATCTTTGCCTCAAGATATACAGGTAAAAAGCTTAAAAGCTTATTCCGGTAATGATGAAACTTCACTTCCCGTAATAGTACAAAATGGCGGAAGTTCGCTCTATTTAACAATAGAATTTGATGTAAAGTCCTTATCTGTTCCAAACATGAATATAGTTTTCAGATTTTGTGATAAAGATTGGAAACCCTATTCAAATATATTTTTACAGAATCAGGGTAAAAATATAGCGTACAATTTACAATTTACTCAATTACCTTCGACTGTTCTTGATGCAAATTATCATTTCTTAGGAAGTTTTCCGGATTCCAGAGGAAATGTCGAATTTCCTTTTTCTGGTAAATGGAGATATTATTTAACTGATACTCAGGATACATCTATTGTTTATGGAAACGGAAAATTCTATGTAGTCTATCAAGAAGTAGCTTTATCCGATTCATTAAGACATGAACAACTGGAAGACAAAATTTATTTCCCTTCAGACCTTCAGAAAGTATTTAATATAACCACATTATTTAATCTGCCTAATAATTTTTATCCTTCCTATGTGGATGAAGTTGAAATTATTGAAAACCATAAAATTGATTATCCTTATATAATTGATAGGAATTTTAATACAAATACTCGCCAGTATTACTGGGATGGAAATAGAAGTTTTAAGTTTATTGCCAGGGATATTCGGCCGGGGAATGAATACAGGGAAACGGATTTGAGAAATACAAATATTTTCCCGGGTAAAAATGTTAACGCCCACAGGGAAACTATTGAATATTCAAGGTTTTATAAACAAGAGCATAAAGACTTAAACGGCGGATCAATATTTACAAATTATAATGATAACTTTGCAACATATTTAAATGTAACATTTACAATTCGTCCGCCGTCTGAAGAACCGGGAATTTTTATTGTAGGTGCTTTTAATAATTGGAAACTCTCGCCGTCGTATGAACTGACCAATAATTATGGTTTATATTCTATAACTATTCCGATTAAAAGAGGTATTTATGATTACCAGTATGTCGTCGGAGATTTAAATTCAGGAAAAATTGACAATGCCGATTGGTATATACTGGAAGGAAATAGCTGGGAAACATCTAATATTTATAATATCTTTTTATATTATCGTGATCCCAATTACGGCGGATACGATAAAATTATCGGATACAAAAAAATAGTGAGTAATTAGAAATGGAAAAATTAAAAATAGGTGTAATTGGAGCAGGACATTTAGGTAATTTGCATGCAAAGATGTTTAATCAAATAGATAGTTGTGAATTTGTCGGTGTATATGATAATAATGCCGTTACTGCAAAATCTACCGCTGATGAATTTAGAATAAATGCATTTAATAACATTGACGATTTAATAAATGAGGTACAAGCAGTTTCAATTGCTGCTACAACCAGTGCCCATTATGAACTTGCAAAAAAATGTCTTGAAAAGAAAATTCATGTGTTTGTGGAAAAACCAATAACCGCTACTATCCGGGAAGCAGAAGAGATAGTCAGCATAGCATCAAAGAATAATTTAAACTTGCAGGTAGGCCATATAGAAAGATTTAACCCCGCATTAATCTCACTTGATAAATATATATTGCAGCCAATGTTCATTCAAACCGACAGACTAGCACAATTTAATCCGCGAGGAACCGATGTAGCTGTTGTGCTTGATTTGATGATTCATGATATCGATATAATTTTAAGCCTGGTAAAGAGTGAAGTAAAGAATGTGGAAGCAAGCGGAGTTGCCGTTGTGTCGGACACTCTCGATATAGCAAACGCAAGAATTCAATTTGAAAACGGAGCTGTAGCAAATGTTACTGCAAGCCGTATTTCTCAAAAGAAAATGAGAAAGATGAGAATATTCCAGAGAGATAATTATATTGCATTGGACTTTATTACGGGAGTTTCAGAGGTATACCGATTAGTACCGGTAAATGAAAAAGTCGATTCGGCATTTATATCTTTTGGTGAAATTGGTATTGGTGATAAGAAAAAACGCGTAGTTTATGAACAACCGGATATTAAAGAAGTAAATGCACTTAAATATGAGTTAGAACTTTTTGTAAATTCTGTGATTAGAAACGAACCGCCGGTTGTTTCCGGTGAAGATGGACTAAGGGCACTTAAAGTTGCCGAAATAATATTAAAAAAGATTGATGAATCATTAAAGGCTATTTCTTTATGAAAAAAATATTTTATTCTACAATATTTCTTTTGGCATTTCTTAATATAAGCTGCAGCGTTTATCAAACTCTTGTTAATGTTTCAAGGCTTAAATTTAAACTTGGGCAGGTTGACAACGTTTTAGTAGACGGGATTTCAATTCAGGGTAAAACAAGTATAAAAGATTTTAATGCTTTGGAAGTAATCAAATTAACTGCCGCAGTTGCAAATAAAACTTTGCCGGTATCTTTTACCCTTAATGTAGAAGCTAAAAATCCGAATGACGGAACCGGTGGTTATCCGAAAACAAATGCGACCATTAAAGCCTTTCCCTGGAAATTATATATAGAAAATAAAGAAACGATTTCCGGAGATTTAGGTCATCCTGTTTCTGTTCCCGGAACCGGCGAGCTTTCGGAAATTCCGATCCAGATAAATTTGGACCTCTATAAATTTTTTAGTGATAAAGGATTTGAAGGGATTGTAAAATTAGCCCTAGCTATCAGCGGCGAAAAGGGATATTCTTCAAGTCTGGCTTTATATGCAAAACCTACTGTTACCTCACCCATCGGAGATATAACATATCCCGGGGAATTGAAGATAATCAGCAAAGAATTTACAAATTAAAATTTTATAAATTCACGGATTTATAAAATTGAGAAACGAAAGATTTAAAATCCATCTTTCAAATTAATTCCTTGTAACAATATCGATAAATCATTCGTCATTAATTTTAATTAGAGCAAGTATAATGTTAAATTCATATTAGGATTTCTGAAAGTTATTGTAATTTATTAAAACAACGTTATTTAATATTTTTTAAGGAATAATTTATGCCTAAGACCGAAAGATATGCTGTTGGTGTTGACTTGGGAGGGACAAATGTTAAAATCGGCATTGTATCTCAAAAAGGCAAAATAATAAAAAAGACTTCATTAGAAACTTTAGCCGAAGACGGACCGGATAGTGTTATTAGCCAGATTAAGAAAGGTGTAAAAGAAATTTTAGACAAGAATAAATTAAAAATTCGAGGAATTGGAATAGGTGCACCGGGTACAGTTTCAACAAAAAAAGGTACGGTTGAAAATCCTCCTAATTTACCCGGATGGGAAAAAGTAAATTTAGGAAAAATAATTCAGAAAGAGTTTAAGATAAACGTTCATGTTGAAAACGATGCAAATGTTGCAGCAATAGGAGAAATGATTTTTGGTGCGGGGAAAAAAATTAATTCTTTTATAATGGTTACATTAGGAACCGGAGTAGGAGGGGGAATTATTTTCAATAAAAAATTATTTAGAGGAGAATTTGGTGCTGCCGGGGAAATAGGTCATACCTCTATTGATTATAATGGTCCCAAATGTAATTGCGGTTCATACGGCTGTGTAGAAACGTATGTAGGAAATCATTATCTAGTAAAGAGAGTAAAGGAAGAACTTCCCAAAAATAAAGGATCTAAAATTTGGGATTTAATAAACAATGAACTTGAATCTTTAACTCCATTAATTATTCAGCAAGCTGCCGAACAAGGAGATATTTATGCAAAATCTGTTATTCAGGGATTAGGTCTTTATCTCGGCACCGGTTTAGCATCTGCGGCAAATGTTTTAGATATTGGTACGTTCATTATCGGAGGGGGAGTCGCGGGATTCGGTGAGCCTCTTTTTGATGCAATTCAAAAAAATGCCTGTACAAGAGTGTTAAAACCCCTCAGTAAAAGGCTCAAGGTTTTACCGGCTAAATTAAAAAATGATGCCGGAATCAAAGGCGCTTCGGCACTTGTTTTTTATAAATCATGATTAAAGTTTGCATTGTTAAAAATAATGAACTCTAATTATCATTATTTATGAAATTTCTTTTAATACTTACTATTTTATCTGTAAACTTTCAAATTATTCTTGCACAAGAAGCCGATTCTATTTTATTTAATAAGCTGGATACACTTTCTCATGCTTCAAATGATTCAACAATTATAGCTGACTCCACCGCTAAGAAAAAAACTTACGATGTTGATACGGTTATTTATGCCAGTTCAACGGACTCACTTTTTTTCTATGTAAACCAAAAGAAAATGGATCTGTACGGTAAAAGTGAATTAAAGTATAAAGACACCGATCTTAAGAGTGCAAAAATCTTTATTAATTTCAATACAAATAATGTTGATGCATATGGTGTCCCTAATGATACTCTGCCCAACAAATACAGCGGAACTCCCGTATTATCCCAAAACGGCGAAGTTTATGATGGTCAGTCAATGAGATATAATTTTAAAACTACCAAAGGTTTGATAACACAAGCAAGTACCACCAGTGAAGGTTCTAAATATACCGGAGAGAAGATTAATAAAGTCGATAAAGATATTTATTTTGTGAAAGATGGTACTTATACTACATGCGATACTGTTCCTCCCGATTACTATTTTTATTCTCCTGAGATGAAAGTAATCCAGAAGAAAGAAATAATTGCAAAATGGATCTGGATATTTTTCGGCGGAGTTCCTTTTCCGGTTCCGTTACCGTTTGCAGTATTTCCGCTGCAATCGGGAAGAAGATCGGGAATTATTGCTCCTGCGTTTGGTCAAGATGGAACCTATGGCTATTACTTTTCTCATTTCGGCTACTTTTGGGCAATAAATGATTATGTGGATTTGAATTTAACGGGAGATTATTATACCAGAGGAAGTTTCGGATTCAATACAAGATTCAGATATGTAAAAAGATATGATTATGACGGTTCAATCCAAGGTGGATATAGATTGTTTAAATCCGAAAGTACAACCGGGTTGGGTACAAATACCAGTAAACAGTGGAGTATTGCATTAAGCCATCATCAGACCTTTACTCCAACATTAAAATTAGATGCTAACTTACAGTTTTTATCAGGTAAGAATTATATCCAATCAACTTCTTATAATATGAATGAAGCTTTAACTAATAATATTTATTCAAATGCAACTCTTTATAAAAGCTGGGATGAATCCGGTAACAGTATGACTCTAAGTTACAGCAGAAATCAGGATCTTGAAAGCGGCAATATAAGTGAAATTCTTCCCAACTTTTCTTTTAATATTCCTTTCAATTATCCGTTTAAGAGAACAGGTGTTTTTAATAATCAAAAATGGTATGAGTATATAGGATATAGTTACAACGGACAGTTTGAAAATACAAGAAATAAATCCGCCGGTAATTTAAGTATTAGAGGGGGAATTCAGCATACTGTAAATGTAAGTGCTTCTCCCAAATTAGGGTATTTTAATATTTCACCGAATTTTTCTTATAATGAAGAATGGTATAACAAACAGGTTCAAATGTATTCAGCAGGTATAAAAGCCGATAGTTCCGGCGATTCTGTAATAACTAATGACATTCACAAAATAAGCGAAGTACGCACATTTAGATTAGGAGTTTCAGCATCCACCAAATTTTATGGAATTTTTCAGCCTGATATATTCGGCATAAGCGCAATTAGGCACATAGTCACTCCTTCAATTGCGTATAATTACACACCGGATTTTTCAAAGCCGGGTTGGGGATATTACGGCAACTATACTAATTATCTTGGTCAAAAGGTAATGTATAATAAGTATCAAAGAGAAATTTTTTCTTCTCCGCCGACGGGAGAACAGCAGAGTATTTCTCTTTCTCTCGGTAATGTCTTTGAAATGAAAACTGCAGTTGATCCGACAGATACAACTTCAAAAGCACAAAAAATTCAGTTGCTTAATCTATCGGCAGGTATCAGTTACAACTTTGCCGCAGATAGTCTAAAATTTTCTGACTTAGGATTAAGTTATCATACTCAAGTCGGGCAGCTTCTTAATTTTTCAGGTTCATCAAGTTTTTCCTTATATGATTATTCCAGTAAAGGGTACGATATAAATAAATTTTTAATAAATGAAGGCAAAGGTTTATTAAGACTTAGGAATTTTAATTTTTCTATTTCAACAAGTCTGTCCGGAGAGAAACTTAAATCTAAAGAGAAAGAAAAGACAAAACAGGAACAGCCGGTAAGTGAGGCTGTTCAACCGCCAGAATCGGGTTTGTATCAGGGGATTTATAATAATAAGCAGCCGGATTTTTCAATTCCGTGGAATTTATCTTTAAGTTATAATTATTCATTTTCAAAAAGTAATCCCTTGCTTCCTTATACATCATCAAATGTTAGTGCAAGTTTGGATTTCAATTTAACACCTAAATGGAAATTTTCCGTGGCAGGCAGTTATGATTTTGTACACAATCAATTCTCAGCTCCTCAAATAAGAATTTCCAGGGATTTACATTGCTGGATAATGAATTTTACTTGGAACCCTGTCGGTACTTTTAGTGGTTATTATCTTGAGATTAGAGTTAAAGCTCCCGAATTACAGGATCTTAAGATTACCAAACGGGGTGAATTCTATAACGGTAAATAAAAGCTGAATTTTTAATGAAAGATTAGTAGGGTGATTAAGTATATTATAGATGGAAATAATTTAATTGGTAAAATTCCCCGCTTAAACGCACTTCAAAGAAAAGACAAACAAGCACCACGTGAAAAATTAGCTTTTATAATAGAAAATTATTTTCATAATAAAAAAATAAAAGTTTCACTTCATTTTGACGGTTTTGAAAATTTACCGGTTAGAACCTATAAAACAAAAATTCATTATAGTGAAAATAAAATAGCAGACATAAAAATTAAGAATGAAATTGAAGCTGCCAAAAATAGGAAAAATTTGGTGGTAGTTACTTCCGATAATGATATTAAGGATTTTGCAAAGATCTGCGGATGTGCAGTATTGTCAAGCGAAGAATTTGCCGACCAAATTATGAAAAAAGGAAATGAAGACGAAGAAAAGAGAAGAATTGATTCGATGAATGATACGGAATATTTTAAAAAATTGTTTAATGCAAAGTAATAAAAAATATCCCGGAAGTGATTATAATTAGAATTAGGAAATTGCTTAATTGTTAAATTGTTAAAAGGTAAAAACAATTTAATGATTTAGCAATAAAACAATTTATAAAATTGTTATTTTTACATTACAAATATTTTAAAATTGATATGGATTTTTTATGAATTCGGTTGAAATAAAAAATTTAGAAGAATGGGAAAAAATAAAAAAAGAAACTGCGGAAAAAGCTGAACTTATAATTTTTAAGTATAGTCCGATCTGCGGGGTAAGTTCTTCGGTTGAAAATGATTTTAATTCATGGTATTTAAATCTTAATGAAAATGTGAAAATTATTTGTGCAAAAGTTGATGTAATTTCTGCTAAACCTGTTAGTCAGTATATTGCTAAAGAATTAAATATTCAACATCAATCACCGCAGCTAATCTGGCTAAAAAAAGATGGAAAAGTAAAATGGTCCGGCAGTCATTATGATATAGAGAAATCACAATTATCCGCACAATTAAACAGTTAGGTAATTGTATCTTAGAAAAAATTATAACTAACTTTTATCGGTAAAGTAATTTGGTTTAAATGGCCATTCGTCATTCTTTTTAGCCCAGAATAAAAAGAATGCTATACCGGTTAACAGCCAAACTAATCCCAAACTTATGGCTTCAAGTCCCGAACTGATGAAAATAAAACTGAACCCGATAAAAGCAACAATAGAAGGGATCGGATACAGCCACATTTTGAAAGGTCGCTTCATGTTAGGGTTGGTCTTCCGTAAAATTGTTAATCCGACAATTTGACCTAAAAACTGGATCAAAATTCTGCTGGATAATGTTGCGGCGATTATAAAATCAAGATTGAAAAGACTTGCAATACTTGTAACAATACCCACTAAAAGCAGGGAGTAATGGGGAAAATGTTTTTTAGGATGAACAGCTTTCAGCCATCCGAAGAAGAACCCGTCTCTTGCAGCAGCAAACGGAAGTCTTGAATAGCTCATCATTAAGGCGTAGATTGAGCCGTAAGCTGTAAATGCCACAAGGAGAGTTATTATTATAGCCGATATTTTCCCGTAAAAAATATTAAAAATATCCGAAACAATATGATCGGATTTTGCAACTTCATGCCACGGCAATACTCCAATTATTGAAAAATTCATTACAGCATAAAGTATGGTTACGCCAATTACCGACCAAATAATCGCTCGCGGGAAAACATAACCAGGATTTCGCACTTCTTCTTCTACATAACAAATATTGTAATAACCCATCAGATCATACATTGCAATTAAAGTTGCGCTTCCGAGTCCTAGTACAAATCCCCAGGAAAATGAGAACCATCCTTTAGGAAAGTTAAAAGCTATTTCCGGTTTGAAGTGAATAATTCCGACAACGATGGTCAACCCGACAGTAAGAAGCATTACCGACCAAAGCACAACGGTAACGACTCCTACAAATTTTACTTTATTATAATGAAGAATTATTGTAAATATTCCGGCCGCGAATGCTACTAATCGAAGATTATTTCCCGAAAGCCAAGGCCAGATGAAGGATAGATACTGCATCATTCCAACAATACCGGAGGCTATTTCAAAAGGACCGCTTAATAAAAAGGACCAAATGAACAAAAAGGCGATCAATTTACCGAAAAATCTTTTATAAGATTCACGCAGGTAAATATATGAACCGCCTTCACCTGGAAGCGCAGTACTCAACTCGGCCCACACCTGTCCGTCTGAGATTGCAATAACAGCACCGACTATCCAGCCTATCATTGCCTGCGGACCTCCCATTGCCGAAACAATTAATGGAATTGTTATAAACGGACCTATACCTACCATTGTAGCCATATTTGAAGCTGTTGCGTGCAGCAGACCTAAACTTCTATCAAGGGTACTGGTTTTATCTTCCATAGGGAATTACTTTTTGTCCTCTTTATTAAAAAAGTTCCGTGAATATACTATAAAACCGATTTTATCGCCAAAAATTTTTAAAAATTAATAAATAAAGAGAATTCATATCTTTAAGAAAAAATAATATTTGAATTAATAAATTGGAGGAAAATTTTTTTCTTTACGGAACCTTTTAAAAATATTATCGTCTAAAATTATTCTATTAATCAAAATATATTTTCTATCACATAGCGGTGTTAGCATAATTATTATTTTCGAAATCATTCATTTAAAATATAGCCTCTTGTAAAATATATGAGCATTCTTGTTGAAAACCTTACCAAACAATACGGCCCGCAAAAAGCTGTAGATGAAATATCTTTCCAGGTGAACACAGGTGAAATATTGGGATTTTTAGGCCCCAACGGAGCCGGAAAAACCACAACAATGAAAATTGTAACTTGTTTTATGGCTCCTTCCAGCGGTGACGTAAAAGTAAATAATTTTTCTATTCATAAAAATCCGGAAGAAATTAAGAAAAAAATAGGATATTTGCCTGAAAACAATCCTCTTTATTATGATATGCCTGTAATTGAATATCTTGATTTTGTCGGCGAACTTCAAGGCATTGATAAGAGTAAAATTCAAAGTAAAATTGAGGAAATGGTTCACGTATGCGGATTAAATGCAGAAAAGCATAAGAAGATCGGTGAACTATCTAAGGGTTACAGGCAAAGAGTCGGATTAGCGCAGGCGATGATACATGACCCTGAAATTTTAATTTTAGATGAGCCTACTACCGGATTAGATCCCAATCAAATTATAGAGATTAGAAAATTAATTAGGCATTTGGGAAAAGAAAAAACCGTAATTCTCAGTACTCATATATTACCTGAAGTTGAGGCAACCTGCGACAGGATTTTAATTATTAATAAAGGTAAAATAGTTGCAGATGGTACACCTGAAACATTAAGAAAGCAGGCAAAGGGTAATGAAGTACTCAGAATTCAAATTGCCGACTCAAATAATAGGGATAATGTAATTTCATCTTTACAATCCTTAGAAACGGTTAATATGGTTGATCCCGTTGCAAACACAAATGATTCTTACGTCATACAAAGTAAGGAAGGCGCTTCTTCCCGCAGGGCATTATTTAATCTTTGTGTACAGCGGAATTGGGTATTAACCGAAATGACACCTATCGAAACTAAACTTGAAGATATTTTCAGAGAATTAACAACCGACTAATAATATGAAAAAAATTTGGATAATTGCTGTTCGAGAATTAAAATCTTTTTTTGACTCACTAACCGCTTATATCTTAATTGT
>JBJKQE010000072.1:0-6640 GCA_046705645.1 Ignavibacteriaceae bacterium
GATATTAAAACAACGGCAACAATAATATTACCCGCCGGAGGTGTATATTGAATCTTAATGCTTTAATAATAGATGATGAATTTAATGCTAGAGAAGAGATGGAATATTTATTAAATCAAGTTGGATCCGTAAATGTAATAAAAAAATGTTCCGATGCTTTGGATGGAGTAAGATCAATTAATTCACTTCATCCTGATGTAGTATTTCTTGATGTGCAATTGCCATCTATAAACGGTTTTGATATGCTTTCAATGGTTGAAGAATCGGTTCTTCCAAGAGTAGTTTTTGTTACAGCTTACGATAAGTATGCAATTGAAGCTTTTGAAAATGACGCGGTAGATTACCTCTTAAAACCGGTTGATAGAGACAGACTTAAAAAAACAGTTGAAAAACTCCTTAATGCAGTTCAGCAAAACACAATTCAAAAACTTAATTTACCTCCACTAACAAAAATACCAAGTGCAGGTACTAATAAGGTAAAACTAATTGATGTTGAATGTATTGAATTCGTTCATTCGGATGAAACCGGTGTGTTTGTCGTTTGCAGCGATAAAAAATATTTTACCGAAATTACTTTGAAAGTTTTAGAGAACAGAACAAAATTATTCAGATGCCATAAACAATATCTGATTAATCCTGATAAAATAGATGAAATTCTTTTTGACGATAATTCCGCCGGAAAGATAAAAACAATTTCCCAGCATATAATTCCGATAAGCCGACATTATTTAAAAGAATTAAAAGAAAAACTGGGTATCTAATTCTTTTTCCTTTTTCCAATCGAATCCAAACTTAAGACATAATGATGTGTGCAACATTATACTATTGCAACTTACCAACATTATTTAACCTCTTAAAATTATATATAACGTCTTACCAAATGATTTTTTGCATAATCAATTTAAACCCTATAAGTTCCTCACGCTAATTGAGATTTATCAACAATTACTGAATATAAAAATTACCCTATGGCCAAATAAAAATCTTTAATTTTCATCTAATAGCTCACTATTTATTAACTATTTGGGAGATTGCGATGAGAAAAATATTAGTCCTTTCCTCGATCCTTTTATTCTCAACTTCATTTTTATTAGCACAAAATGTACAAACAGGCGGTAAAGAAAATCTTATATTTAAAGGATTTATAAGTACTACCTTGTTCGGGCAGAACCAATCATTTGGTTTTGGAAATGGGCAGAATGCAGAATGGGCTGCAACAAATAATACTAAAAACCAATGGTTTTACGGCGGAGATATTCGAAATACCAGATTGACAATGGTATTTAACGGACCGGACCTTTCTAATGATTGGTCATTAGGCGGAGTTCTCGAATTTGATGCTTTTAATGACCCGGCTAATACGGGAGCATTCGGCCAACAAATACCAACTCCACGTGTCCGATTAGGATATGTTGATATAAAAAATAAAAATCTGACTTTTCGTATTGGCCAGGCATGGGATCCTCTTTTCGGTAATGTCCCGGTATCTCTTTCACATATAGCATTTCCGCTCGGTTATGGTTCAGCCGGTGATGTAGGCTGGAGGTTTCCAGGCATATTTTTCTATTATAATTTTGAATCGGACAGTCCAACGCATCTAGGTTTAGAAGCTGCGATAATGGAAAATTCATGGGCTGGGCCTGGCAGCACTACAAATTTTGGAACTGCCGGAAACGCAGGCAGCCCTCAGTTTGAACTGAGATTAAATTTGGAAAGTAAAATTTCAAGCGGAGGCGTTTTTAAAGCATACGTAGTTGGCCATTATGATCAGGTTAATCTGGCTGGTGTAGGTGCTGCCACGGCAGTTAACTTAACCGGAACTGCAGAAGAATTAGGCGCTAGCTTTAGTTCAAATGGATTTTTAGTACAAGGTAATGTATATACTGGGAAGAATGTCGGACAACAATTTGGAAATCTTACTCAATTTCCAATGATAAATCATGATTTAGCTTCAACCGGCGGCTGGGTACAATTAGGTTATGCGTTTGAAAGCGGCTGGGGCTTCTACGGATACTATGGTGCCGAGAGTGTAAATAAGGATGATGCCATTGCCTTAAATATGTCAAGAGAAAAAAATAATTTGTTTGATTTAATGGTAAAATATGCAACAGGGCCATTGGAATTAGGTGTTGAATATTTGGGAAATAAATTAACTTACTTAACTTATCCAGGCGAAATACCTACGGCAACAGAAAATTCACAAAATGGTACTCAAATTGCGCTGAGTATGTTATATAAATTCTAACAGATGATTTATCTGCCCCAACATATTTTATCTTAAAAAAAAATTTATGTAAATGGGGCAGATATTTAAATAAAGAATTTGCGATATTTGACGGCATTCGGTGACAATTATTAGGAGTAAAAAATGGAAGCTTTACTTATTATGGTATTAGTTTTTGTCGGATACTTAATAATGTATCAGCTTTACGGAAAATTTATTGGGAATAAAATTTTTGCATTAAGCAATCAAAACAAAGTTCCTTCGGTTGAACTAAAAGATGATACAGATTACGTACCTACAAAAAAAGAAGTTATATTCGGACATCACTTTTCCTCAATAGCAGGTACAGGCCCTATTGTCGGACCTGCAATTGCAGTTATTTGGGGTTGGCTACCGGCTTTACTTTGGGTATTTGTCGGATCAATAATCATGGGAGCTGTTCACGATCTTGGTTCCTTAATTATTTCAATGCGTAATCAGGGTAAATCTATTTCCGAATACACTGCAAAATATATCAATAGCCGTACAAAATATTTCTTCTTCTTTATTATATTCCTGGAACTCTGGATAGTTGTTTCGATTTTCGGTTTGATAATAGCCATTCTATTTAATATGTATCCTGGTTCTGTTCTACCGGTTTGGCTTCAAATTCCTATTGCGGTTACACTAGGTTATATGATTTATCAGAAAGGTGCTAATGCAACAAAAGGAGCTATAATTTCGGTAATATTGATGTATGTTACTATTGTTATTGGGACATATGTACCTTTAGCATTACCCTCATCTATTTTAGGACTTTCTCCGATAGCAATTTGGTCAATTATACTTTTAATTTATGCATATATTGCATCAGTTTTACCTGTTACTCGTTTGCTTCAGCCCCGGGACTATATTAATGCATATCAACTACTAATTGCTATGACATTATTGGTATTAGGTGTTTTGTTTGCCAGTTTCGGTGGTAAACTCAGTATAGTTGCGCCTGTAGTTCAAGCTGCACCAACCGGGGCTCCTCCCCTTTGGCCATTTTTATTCATAACAATTGCATGCGGTGCAATCTCGGGATTTCATTCTTTAGTTTCTTCAGGCACTTCTGCAAAGCAAGTCAGACAAGAAACAGATTCAATATTTGTCGGTTATGGCGCTATGCTAACAGAAGGCGCTCTGGCAACTTTAGTAATTATTGCGGCAGTTGCCGGGATAGGAATGGGATACAATTCTAACGGACAAACATTATTTGGTATTCAAGCTTGGACAAGTCATTATTCATCGTGGGCTGCTGCAGCTGGACTTGGTTCTAAAGTAGGCGCATTTGTTGTCGGTGCTGCAAATTTACTCGATTCATTTGGAATCCCGAAAGCTATTTCAATTGTAATAATGGGAGTTTTCGTGGCTTCATTTGCAGGTACAACTTTAGATACTGCAACAAGAATTCAAAGATATTTGCTTACTGAAACTTTTCCGAAAACATTTAGAAACAGATATTTCTCAACTGCAGTCGTTGTTTTATTTGCTTTGGCCTTAATTTTTTCAACCGGAGCTGACGGAAAAGGTGCATTAGCATTATGGCCCTTATTTGGTGCAGTAAATCAAACTCTCGCCGCATTGGCATTAATTATTGTTACAGTCTACCTAAAGGAAAAATTAAGCTGGGGCTGGATTGTCAGCGGAATCCCGGCTGTATTTATGCTTGTCATGTCACTTTGGGCAACTATCCTTAATCAGGTTGATTTTGGTAAGAGTAATAATATTCTTTTACAGATAATTAATATAATTATTATAGTTTCTATGATTTGGGTTGCTATTGAAGGATTTACAAAGTTTGTTAAAACCAAAACCATTCCTTCATCTGAATCGGAACCCGTACATGAAGCACTTTAGTGCTAGAATTGTAAAACTTTGATTGTGGAAGAGGTTGTCTTAAAAATAAATGCTTAATTAAAAACGGACAAATAATCAGATTTAAATTCTTCTTTTAAGACAGTCTTTTTCAATGCTTTTTCTATTAAAAAATGTTCAGGATATTAAATGCTTGAACCGGACATTAGACTAGATTTAAGAAAGACTTATTTTAAACTTTTAATACCATTAGTCGTTATGCTTGTTATTTTTTATTTGCTAAAAATACTCGGTCCATTGGATAACATTCATGTGGGAAATTTAAAACTGATTTCCATTTTATTTTTTATTCTTGCGGGTATATTCGGGATAGCATTTCCTATCTTTTACAGGACTATTTTCATTAGTAAATTAAAAGATATTAAGGTCCTATCAAAAGAAGAATTTTTAAGATTTGAAAAAAGATTAATAATTATATCGATGATTACGCCTTATTTTATTATTATGCCCATTATAATTAAATTTATTGACTTTTATTTCGGCGGTATTATTCTTTTCTCTCTTTATGCAGCTTATTATTTTTATCCTTCTAGGGCAAGAATTGATTTTGAAAAAAGAATCTTTCGTATTAAAGAAGAAATTTTATAACAAAAATTTAAAAAGAATTGATTTTCATTATGAAAGAATCAATTGATAAAATAATGCAGAAGTTGTCTTTCTTTTTTAAATATTTTGATGTAGCATCTAAAAATAAAGCAATTGATATTATGGAATTTGAACTTGGTGAAATGGAGAACATTTTTGCATTACTAGTGCTGGGAGCATTTGTAGGATTCCCCTCCCCTCCCATGCAAATTACCCTGGACTTGTTGCCTGATATGGAAAAACATTTTTTAATGATGCTGAATAAAGTAGATACGGCAGAAAGTCCTATTTCGGATTTATTATCGGCATTTGACGTTATATGAAATATGAAAATGGAATCTAAAAGCACTAATTTATTTTTTTTAGGAAAAGGAGGAGTAGGCAAGTCAACAACTTCCGCTCTTCTTGCTGTTTATTTTTCCGCTCAGGGGAAAGATGTCCTTTTGGTTTCCTTGGATCCGGCACACAATCAATCGGATATTTTTGAAACTTCCCTATCCGAAAAGCCTTACAAAATTACTGGTAATTTAGCTGCATTAGAAATAAATATAGACTTATGGATTAAAAATTATCTTTCGGAAATTGAAACTCAAATAAAACACTCATACTCATATTTAACGGCTTTGAATTTAGAAAATTATCTTGATGTAATTAAATTTTCTCCAGGTATCGAAGAATATGCAATGCTTCTGGCATATAAAGAAATTAGAAGAAAATACTTTGAAAAAGATTATATTATTTTTGATATGCCTCCTACGGCTCTGACATTAAAATTTTTCGGTCTTCCAAAATTATCAATGTTATGGATTGAAAAGCTGCTAGATCTTCGAAATGAAATAATAAAAAAAAGAGAGATAATCACAAAAGTAAAAATAGGCAGTAAAGAAATTGAACGGGACAAGATACTTAACAAATTAGACGAACAAATAAAAAGTTATAATTTAATAAGCAAAGAGTTTCAGGATACTAACAAAACTTTAATAAACCTCGTAATGAACAATGATAAACTGTCTTTTTCCGAATCGGAATTAATAATAAAAAAGCTAAGCGTGTTAAACTTATTTATCAACAATATAATAATTAATAAAATACAGCAGGATTTTTCAATTCAAGAAATACAGAAAAGGTTTAAACATAAATCAATTAAAACATTTCCGGTTAGTAAAATACCATTAATCGGATTGTTAGCACTGAAGAACTACATTACGTCAGGCGTTTTACTTAATGGATTTTTAAGATAAGATATTTTTGATTTAGGCAGCTGTAAATAATAAGCCGAAGATATAAATCACTTGTTAGGAAAAGATTAAGATGGATGAATTGATGAAAAAAAAGCTTTCGGATTTGCTAGACAGGATTAAGGAGCCCCAAAGTGGCTTAACTATCAGTCAATTAGGAATGATTGAGGGAATTAAACACGAACCGATTACGAACAAATTGTTGGTCGTGACAAATCCTCAAATTACTTCTAAAGCTTGTTGTATGGTTTTTAATCTTTTTGAAGTAGGCGAAATTGAAGACTTAATTGCTGTTGAACTAAAAAAAGAATTTCCAAATGTTAAAGTGGAATTTATAAGTTCAAACATGTAAGGAATTTTAGCAATTATAAAAAAGAGTTTTAATAGGAAAGATCATAAAAATTTATTTGAGTAAAAAACAAAATTAAAAATGATAAAGTATTAACTTTTCGTTTAATTAATATTGCTTGGTTAACCCTAGCAAACAAATAATACATCAAATAAAATCAATCGGAGGTAACATGTCAGAAGACACAAAGCTTGTTGATTCCACTGCTAATCCTGCACCTTTAGGCCTGTTGGGATTTGGTACAACCACTGTTCTACTAAATTTAGCTAATGCAGGAATAATTTCTTTAAGCAGTATGATTTTAGCAATGGGTATTTTTTATGGCGGTTTGGCTCAAGTTTTTGC
>JBJKQE010000073.1:0-8992 GCA_046705645.1 Ignavibacteriaceae bacterium
AATGATTTTCCGCCGTTAACTGCTTTTACTAGATCAGGCCATAAAACATTGATGGTGCCGTGTGTACCATTGTCAAAAAAAAATTGCGGAATTCCTGAAGCTATTGAATTTTCTATGGGCTGAGCGCTGTAATAAACACCGGACTGGCTGTTTGGTGCATCTGCAATATATTTCATCTTTAAAAAATTCCAGATAAAGTTTTTATCTGAAGCTGCACCTTTATAATCCAAATCCCAGGCTATTTCCGAACCGGAGACAAATAAATCGCCGCCATTGTCCAAATAAGTTCTTACAATAGCCTGCTCAGAATTACTAAATGTCTCATCGGCAGTACTTTCATCTCCCAAAATATAATCCACTGTTTTATAATTCCCCAATGAAAATAATCCGTCAATTACTGCATCGTTTGTAGCGGATTCAAAAAAAACTTCGTTTTTAAAAAATGCTCTTCCATGCTGGCGAATAAAATTATACGTATTTCCTGCGGAAGCACGATCAAATCCATTCACAATAAGAGCGTTAATATTAGAAGTGGTGGGAATTCCTGCAAGCACTTCTGTTTCGGGAGACTGCCCTGCTGAGTTTACAGCTTTTAATTTTATAAAATATAAAGAATCGGTATTTAAATTTTTTATTGTTAAATCAGATGGGGATAGAATAACTGGGTCATTAAAATTAACTCCATCTCCGCTTAAATAAACGTAATATTGTTTAACTGAAGTATCCGGTTTTACAATTATTTTTAATTCATTTGATCCCATGCTCTTTATACCAAATGATTTCGGTTTTACGGGAATACTGGAATCAGTTAAATAACTTGGCTGAGTCATAGGACCATTTTCGTTGCTTAATATTTTATAAAGAATTGGGTCCTTTAAAATTTGAGGAACAATTATGATAACGGAATCGACCAGTATTTCATTATTTATAAGCCGAATCCCGTGGCTGTAATCGACATAATTATTGTTGTGAATATTAGTTAAAGGCTGAATAAAAGAATCATCTTGAGGATAATACCATCCGTATATAACAACATGATTCGGTCTTGAAGGATCGGTAATTAAATTACTTAGTACGACATCTTTCTGAGCCCCATCAGTAAGCTCTCCTAAAATTCCTTGGGCTGCAACTCTTTCCGAATCAACAGCATGACTATGCTGAACAAAACGAATTACCATAGTACTTGTATCAGACCATGGATAAAAAACCGGAAAGAGTCTCAACGTAGAATTTCTATGAATATTATCTACAAGTTTACTTGTAGGAAGATTTGCACCAAATAATAATGCTAACTGCTGAGCGGTAATCGGTCCAATTGGTACTCTGCAATAATCTTCATTGGAACCAATTGCCAGATAATCGGGTAATGCTTGATAATAAATAATGTGAGTAATACCGGCAGCATCTTTTACAGTATCGCAAATCATTATCTGGTTTCTTAGAAAATCCGGAATATTCCCTTTTGATATTTCACTGTAAATAGAATCCTCCCTATCTTGGAAAGTTAAACTCTTTACATTATTCATAAATTGTGAACCGGTTATCGAATTGCTAGGTCTAGCAGGAATATTCATGGCTTTTGGTAAAGTTATATCAGGCTGAATCCACTGTGAATAAGCACGTGAACCATAATAAACATAATCAACACCTTCATTAGATGTTCCGGAAGAAATCCCTTCAACAAAACCATTTAATTCAACTTGAACCGTATGAAGAATTGCGCGAGTAGGATTTTGTTTAAGAATAAATTTTATTCTACCATTTAGAGCTGTGTATTTAATAAAAACAGAATCTTCTGATGAAGTAAAACTGAAATAATTTGATAAATATTTTTCCATCATTTTACTTCTGTACCAAGTTCCTCCGGTGGGACTTACAATCGGCTGACCATTGTATAAAGCTACGCTATCGTTATAAGCAATTACACAAAGGTAATGATCTGAAGAGGCATTTATCCAATTTAGAATTTTATTCCCGTAAGTATTGTCATAGTCATAATCACTGTCAAGAAAGGAAATTCTTTTTATTTCATTCGGAATACTGCTAACGCTGTTTAAGTAACTGAAAGTAAAACCGCCCCCTCCGCTGTGGCCTGTTAAAACGATAAACGGATTATAATTTTTAAATATATTTGATACAGAGTCAACAATACTTTTTACTAAACTCGCGTTATTTGAATATTTACTTCTCCACGACGGCCAACTTAATTGAGATGTCTCAAGATAAATAGTGACAATATTATTTTCAGAATCATGTTCTCTTAAAAACCGGGTTTGCGCACCTATATGCTGAATATCGTAATGCCAATCATCCCCTGGTTTTAATAAACGGCCGACAGTTTCTTCAATTGTATTTCCGTTTGGCAGAGCAAAGAATACAAGCTCTGTTGGTTTGGCTGGATCAAACTTTTTTATTGAAGGCGCATTAATTTGAATTCTTACTTCAGGCGAATAATTGAAAGTTAAGGTTTGTTCATTAAAAAATGGACTTGCACTAAATCCAGGCAATCTGGAACCGGAGACTTCTATACTTTGTCCATAATTAATACTTGAAAATAAAAGTAAACCGATGCATACAAAAAATATTTTTACTTTTCCCATTTTCGTCCCCGAAAATTTTTGTGAACTTAAAATCACCGTCTGTTTTTCAACAGTCAGTTTACAAAATGCTTTTGAAAATACATATAAAAAGAGAATTTTAAAAACCTTTTGAATAATTTTATCAAATTTTTTATGAGGGAATTAATTAAAAGGAGAGCTTTAATTGAAGTGTTTTATTAAATACATAAACCAAAGAGTAAGACCCGCTTATTAATATTGTGAATTCTAATAACTGTTTCTAAAGCGGGCCTAAAAATTTATATTAAGAAATATATGATCTTAACATCCATGCCATTTTTTCATGGTCTTCAATTAATCCCGTTAAGAAATCTGCAGTTCCGAAATCGCTATATTTATCAGTTATAACTCCTACATCTTCTCGAAGTATTCTAATTATTGTCTCATGGTCATCAAGTAAATATTGAATCATTTCTTTTGAGTTTGAGGCCTGTAAATCTTCGTTTAATCTTGCAAGCTTTACAAAATCCTTTAGTGAGCCCAGCGACCAATGTCCTAAAGATCTTACTCTTTCGGCTACATCATCAATTATTTCATCTAATTTATCATATTGATTTTCAAAAAACTTATGCAGTTCCTGAAAATTATTTCCTACCACATTCCAATGATAATTCCGGGTTTTTGTATAGAGTATGTATTCATCAGCTAATATATTATTTAGCAAGTTAGCTAAATTTTGTAAATTTGAATCTGTAATACCAATATTTGCTTTCATGTCGGGTCCTTTCTAATTCATGTTTTACATTTAAATATTATTAATGACTTTATCAAAATTACTACACCCAAATAACATTATAAGTAAATGATTTATGAGACTATATTCAAATTGATTTTTTCTATTGTGAGATAGGACTATTTATTAGATATTTTATTTATGAAGAAAAATTATTTAAAGAATATTAGATAGGTTTACCGGATCAAATATTATTTTATTTCATTATTATGGTTTATGCTAATATTGGGGTTGGTGATATAACCGTTTTTCAAGTTTGATTCTTCATTGCTCAATTCTTTTGCAATTCTTTCATAGTCAGGAAAATAAATTGTTTCACCCTGAAATTTAAGTATACCGCTTACATAAGGGATTTGAGTTGTAGGTTTAAAGTCTAATGATTTCTCAATAAAAATTTGATCAAGAGCTAGAATTTCAATTATCTTATCAACTGTATATGCAACTCTTTTTCCGAAGATATTAATAAGTATAATTCTTTCTTCCGGGTTTTTACGATTAAACAATTCCTTAGATGATCTGAAATGCTTAATTAGTGTATATTTTTCATTTTTATAAATTATTCGTTCGCCGCTTAAATAAGCAAGTTGATTTAATTCATCACTTTTTATTATTGAATCAATAATATCGAGCGAGGTGCAATATTCCAGATCCCCAATTTTAAAAGTAACTATCCCATGTGTTGCTTTAAATAAAGCAGAGGAATCTGTCATAAATTTAACCTAACATATTTAAAAATCAGGCGCTCTCCTTTAATTCAATATTTTGAAAAGAATTAATCTCATTAAAATTGAATATAAACTGTATTTAATTATTAGAACAAATATTTGTTCTTCTGTAAAAATCAGTATACTATTTTAATATGGAGTTAATTTTTTTCCGGGATATAGCCAAACTTAAATAACTCTGGATTAAAATAAAAAAGATTCTTTACTTTGTTCAAGGTTATTAAGCTTATAATTGCAAAATTTGACATATAAAGTCGGTTTTGTCACATCATTTTTAGAATTTCAGATATTCTCAAAAATAATTAAGGTATAAAATGAAGATTTTTGAGAAGAGAAAATAGAATGTTTAATTTTGATTATGGTAACTTCCTTATCAATATCCAAAGGGAAATAATACTTTCAATAGAATAAAAGCCAACTACTATATTCTCTTTCCACTAAAGTACAACACGGAATTTTTAAGTAAATAAAACAGATCCAGCATTTGTATTTGTTAGCCGTTATACAAAAAAATAAAATTCGCAAATTATTATTTATTCTATAGCTTTAAGTTACTACATCTTAGAACTATCATAAAAATTATTAAAGGTTTAAATCAGTAATTTTTACAAGTTTAATGTAAACTTACCCGAAAATTGAAGATTTCGAGAGAAATTGATAATAAAAATATGCCTTCTTTTTAATAATTCGGAATAATTTTTTGGTTCCATTTTTGCTTTAGAGTTCTTACATAAAATGAATTAAAGATTAGAAGGCTTAGGGAATATTTAGATGAAGGTAATTTATCTATTTCTTTTATTTACTTTTTGCACTCTTTCTTCAATTATACCGCAAATTGTTAACGATAACTTTCAAGTAACAGAAAATAACGATACATCTTACACGGTTAAATTACAGTTAAGTGTTAATCAAATTTCTGCTATGCTTGGCAATTCGGTTATTCGTTTTTCTTATGATACTAGTGCCTTTAATTTTCCCCAAAATCCGAAAGAAAATGTTGACTATCAATTTCACAATCTAAGCAATACAAATTACTATTATTCCGTTTCGCATCCTTCTTCAAATATTATCTCAATCAATTTAGCATTATTAACCAGCACCGGAATAACAATATCAAACAATTCCATTGATATTGTAAGTATTCATTTTAAAAAAATAAAACCTTCTGATAACGCAAATTTACAACCTGTTCTTCAGCAATTTTTCAGTCCGTTATCTTCATCTTTATGGAGTTTGGGCAGCTGGCATTATTCTCCAATCCCTTTAATATTATCTGGCGCAGCAATTTTAGATTCAACAACTGTTGAACTTTCATTCTCAGAGCAGGTCGAGAGTAATTCAGCTCAAAATTTTTCTAATTACTCAATAAATAATGGAGTAACAGTAAAAACTGCAATGGTATCTTCTAATCTTTTGAAAGTAACATTAAAAACTACAACTCAAATTCCAAGTAAAAATTATACTGTTACTGTAAATAATGTACAGGACACATACGGAAACCATATATTAACGGGAAACAATACATTCCAGTATTATTATTATGTTGATAATATTCCGCTAAATATTATGGGAGTAACTGTAAATAATAACCGTTCGATAACTGTTAATTTTAATAAAAGATTAGATCCTAAAACTGCTGAAAATTCCGGGAATTATGGTTTATCAAATAATTTACAGGTTAACCAATCAGTCTTATTACCGGATTCCCAGACAGTTTTGTTGAAGACATCGACCCTTCAAAAAAATATAAATTACAGCCTGACAATAAAGAATGTTTTAGATAGAGCTGGAAATATGATGTATCCAAATCCTGTTTTGGAAACAATTGCTCTTCCGGCAAAAGGAAATGGTAATCAAAAACAAAATCCATTTATCAATGCTACTTCCAGCTCATGGGTTCAAAATTATTCGCCGGCAAATGTTATTGATACTAATGGAACGAATCCGACAAATTCACGATGGCTTAGTGCAACTCCAATGCCGGATACACTTTCTCTAGATATGGGAGAAATATATCCATTGAACAGTTTAAGAATTTCTTTTTATAAATGGGAAACCGGCAGATTATATGAATATTCTATTTTCTCATCACAGGATTCGCATTCCTGGCAGCCATTGATTAAAGATGTGTGGTCAGATAGTGCGGAATGGACTGAAGTCGATTTTGATTCTACAAATGCAAGATTTATAAAAATTATATTGACACAATCTAACCAAACTCAATGGGCCAGCATTTGGAAGATTGAGGCTTATGGAACATCTATCGAGCCTAATAATAATTTGATTACGTCAATACCTACTAAATTTGAAATTTCACAAAATTATCCAAATCCATTTAATCCATCGACCAAAATTGATTATTCTGTTCCCAAAGGAAGTTATGTTCGAATAATTATTTATGACATTTTGGGAAACAAAGTAAAAGAATTGGTTAATGGTTTTAAAAATCCGGGTAATTATACTGTTGAATTAAATGCATCCAACTTAACAAGCGGAATCTACTTTTACAGATTACAAGCTGGCAAAATTGCGGAAACAAAAAAAATGATTTTGCTGAAATGATCTATCCGGCTTAATTGAAATGTAAATCTTAACAGCAAATCATTTTTCATAAATATTTACTTTGATAAGTAAATATTAATTACTACAAAACAGTAATTGCAACTATAAATTGATGCCTCAAATGGGTAATTTGAGAGTAAACGACAATCTTTGCCCTTTTGGCTAAAACTGACCGACAACTTTAGATTCGAGTTTAAAAAACCCTTTAATTTTTTCTAAAATCCCACCAAATAAACTGGTCTTATATTTGTTTACAACAGTAATGAATACAGATTACACGATATATTGGTTTGTTGAAACCAGGGAACTTACAGATGAAAATATTTTGGCTTACTGTTGTACTGAGCATATGCACTTTCTTTTCAATCCATTCACAGACGATTAATGGTAAGTTTTTGATAATTGAAAAAAATGACACAAGCTATACAGCAAAATTACAACTAAGTGTTCAGCAATCGACTGCACTTTTAGGAAATTCGGTTATCCGATTTACTTATGATACTAATTCTGTTTATTTTCCGCCTAACCCGCTTGAAAATAAAGATTATACCATTTACAATTTGAGCGGATCTAATTACGTTTACTCCGTTTCTCATCCGTCCGCCAATACAATTTCTATTAACATTGCATTAATTTTAGGAACAGGCACAAAGATTACAGATACTCCTGTCGATGTTGCCACAATTAATTTTTCTAAACTTAAGTCTGCAGAAGATTTGAATATTCAGCCGGTTATGATGCAATTTTTTAGCCCTGGCTCGGCGACAATTTGGTCAGTTGGTACATGGAATGATGAATTGCTGACTTCAGTAGATCAAAGTAAAAATTCTCCTTCCAAGTTTGAACTTATGCAGAATTATCCGAATCCATTTAATCCTGCAACTACTATCAAATATCAAATTCCTTCTTACAGCATGGTAACTATTAAAATTTATAACGTGCTTGGGCAGGAAGTTGAGACATTAGTTAATGAAATGAAAAATCCGGGAAATTACCAGATTCAGTTCAATGCAATTAATTTAGCAAGTGGTTCCTATATTTATAGGCTTCAAGCGGGTTCTTTAGTTCAAGTAAAGAAGATGTTATTAATAAAATAATTATATCTGTATTTGTTATATAATGATTTTATTTCTCGCAGAGAAGATTACTTCGTCAGAGTCATTTCGTTAGAATCACAGAATTACAGTTTGATTTTTTTTGTAAACCGGAGAGAATTCCACCGTCGGAGCCCCTTCGACCAACACGTTGTTGCATTTGTACCCCGGAGAGGATTCGAACCTCCGACCAACAGTTTAGGAAACTGCTGCTCTATCCATGCTGAGCTACCGGGGCAAATCAAAATTTTTTCAAAGAAAACAAATAAAATTTTCGGATCTAAAAATAAGCAACTTTTAAAATACTTAAAAGCGAACCTTTCCTCGTTCAAAATAATTTTATCGATATTCATTTGACGGAATAAAATTTATAAATTTTGAAACTGTTTGGTGAAATAACAATATGCATTTTTGCTCCGATTTCAGCTGAACCTCCAATATTCCCTTTTTCACCAGATATCAGATCTTCATAAAGATATTTATGCCCGTTTAATGAAAGATCAAACTCATCTTTCTGCTTTCCGGAATTAAATACAACAATAATTTTATTTGAATTAAAATCTCTTTCAAAGGCAAATGTATATTTTTCATCATTTGAATATAAAAAATTTAATGAACCGTATTTTAGTGCAGGGTTATCATTTCTTATTTGAATTATTTTTTTATAAAATGATAAAAGGTCTTTGTTTTGTTCAACTTTATAAACTCCAAAACCTTTTTTAAAACCGGATGCAGGCGTAATAACTTGATTCTCGTACTTTAGATTATCCCAAACCATTGGCTGTCTGTCATCAGGATCGTCTGCACCCCACATTCCGACCTCATCACCATAATATATCATTGGTGCACCGCGGTATGTCATTTGAAATGCAGCTATTAATTCCTGTTCTTTATAATCTGCCGGTGTGGGTTTTCCGGCATTATAATTCGGATTTTTACTGTCTGCATCATGATCATATTGTCTGTCAGGATTCGCAATCATAGATGATATCCGTTCAGTATCATGACTGTCGACTAAATTTTGCAAAATATCCAAATTCTTTTTAGGGTATGTAGTGTCTATTACTTGAAGTTCTTTTATAAAATTACTTGTAGAAATTTTATCCCTTTGTGCAATAAAAAATTGATCAACAGCAAAAGCAAAACTGTAATTCATTAAAGCATCAAATGGCCCATTATCTGTTACGTACTTAGGGTATAATCCCCAAAGCTCTCCCGTTATAAATGCCTGAGGATTAATAGATTTAACTAAACTTCGCC
>JBJKQE010000074.1:0-14647 GCA_046705645.1 Ignavibacteriaceae bacterium
GAATAATCTGATCCATGATTATTTTTAAAGCATCTATTTTCTTTCCCGGTGAGACAATCTTTACAGGTTTTCCGTACAGAACAACAGATCTGTAATTAACAGAATGATGAAAAGCTGATCTTGCAAGTATGATTCCGTCAATCAAAGTAACAGATAAACAAATATCATCTCCTGATTCGAATGAATTCAGCATTCTGCTGTTTTTTGATCCGTGAATATAAATTGAATCATCTTTTCTGCCGTATAAAGTTGGAATAACATTTATTTGTCCGTCAATATTAAAACTGATCTGGCAGATAAAAGATTTATCTAATATTTTATAAATAGAATCCTTATCATAAAAGCCTCTTACCGGCATACGATTAATTTTAGTCCTGCCGGTGATTTTTAATTTTTCCATATTTTTTGTTTTCATTGATTAATATGCCTTTTATTAAAAATATTTATTATGATACTTCAGCTTTAATACTTTTAAGAGACAATTTAACAGATGCTTTCCAGTTTACAATTACCAGACTGCTTACAATTAAAATACCGCCCAATAAAAGCTGCCATGTAATCTGTTCATGTAGAAATGTAACACCAAGAATTACTCCGCCGAGAGGAAAGATATAAGTAACCATAGTCGACTTAGTTGGACCGATTTCATGAATAAGATAAAATGCCATTAAAAATGCTAATCCTGAACCAATAATACCAAGAAACAAGAGAGCCGTCCAGGTTAATTCAAGTTTGGGTAACTGCAAGGCGTTCTCAGTTAGTAATGTCGCAATCCACATTATAATTGATGCTGAAAACATTGGTACAGTGCTTCTTAAAATACCCGGAATATCCTGTGTAGTTTTTCTGATAAATACTGCGCTTCCGGCATAAAACAAAGAAGCAAGTACAACAGCTGCTTCTCCGAATAAAGTACTTGAAGAAGCCCCAATATTTTTACTTAGTAATACTATGACACCCGCAAATCCGATAAACAATCCTGCAACTTTCTGAAACGTCATTTTATCATCCTTCAATAAGTAATGAGCCAAAAAGATTGTAAAAAGGGGAACTGTGGCATCGAGTATAGATGCTACAGAGGAATCTATTGATTTTTCTCCCCATGATATTAAGAAAAATGGAACTGCAAAATTTGTTACTCCAAGAATTATAAGAGGTATCCAGGTCTTTATATTTTGAGGTAATTTTATTTGTCTTATAATTATTACGGAAACACCGAACAAAAATCCTAGGGTAACCCGGATTGCCACCAGAGCAGAAGGAGTAACTTCACGCAGTGCAAGTTTTATCCACATGAATGATGAACTCCATATTGCTCCGACTAATAAAAATACTATCCAATGTTTTAATTTCACAGCTTTGTTCCTGACATAAATAAATTTGAAATATTCAGATAAACTTAATTGATCCGCGAATCAAAAATAAATTTATAAAGGACTTTGTAAAAGAGCCATTATTAAACAATTTTATAGTGCCACTTTTACATTTACGAAATCCAATATCATTCAATCATGATTTATAACAAATATAAATTGATGCCGTTTGAAAGAAAATTATTATATTATATAAACTTAAAAACGGAACCTTCATAAATAAATATAAATAACCTTAAAAAACTACAGGTAGACTTTGCCAAAGCTAATTGAAGAATTACCATTAGTTAATTTGAAGATAAATTATTCTTCGGATGTACCGTTATATAAACAATTATACGATACATTCAGACAATCAATTTTGGAAGGCAAATTTCTGCCCGGACAAAAACTTCCCGGAACAAGATCAATTGCTGCTGAGCTGAATATTTCAAGGAATACTGTAACATTGGCATTTGAACAATTATTAATTGAAGGATATATAAAAGGTAAAATTGGTGCAGGAACATTTGTTAATGAAATTCCGGACAATGTTTTAAATGTAAAAGAAAATGTAAGCAGAAAGAATTCCGGCAGAAAAGTTAAAACAAATTTAATTACCCAGTTGGGTTCACCGGAATTAATTCACAGAAATATTTCCAATGAAGAAATTGTCCCGTTTCAAAACGGAGTACCTTCATTAGATGAATTTCCAATCAGAACGTGGTTAAAGTTAAATAATCAAACTTCTCAGACATTATCGAGTTCAAATTTAGGATACGGCGATGCTGCCGGATATAGGCCGCTTCGCGAAGAAATTGCATCCTACCTTAGAACTTATAGAGCTGTTAACTGTAATGCCGATCAAATTATAATAGTAAACGGGTCGCAGCAGGGCTTAGATTTAATTATGAGAGTTATTTTAAAACCCGGTGATCCTGTATGGCATGAAGACCCGGGTTATTTTGGAGCGAGAGCTTCTATGTTATTCGCAGGAGCTAAAATTTTTCCTTCACCATTGGATAAAGAGGGATTGAACGTTGCATATTCTTCAAAAAAATATCCTTCTCCAAAATTAATTTATACAACTCCATCTCATCAATTCCCGATCGGATTAACGATGAGTATTTCAAGTAGAATTCAGCTTCTACAGTATGCGAGCAAAAATAATAGCTGGGTAATTGAAGATGATTATGACAGTGAATTCAGATATTCCGGGAGTCCGCTTCCATCGTTACAAGGAATGGATAAGAATAATTGTGTGCTTTATCTCGGAACTTTCAGCAAAGTATTATTTCCTGCCCTTCGTCTTGGTTACTTGGTTCTACCTGATCCTCAAATGCTTGAGGTTTTTGTTTCTGCAAAATCGATGATGGACAGGCAAAGCCCGATGTTCGAACAAATGATAACTGCACAGTTTTTAAAGGAAGGATACTTTACAAGGCATATAAGAAAGATGCGGACACTATATAAAGAGAGACAGGAGTACCTAATTTCCGATATGAAAAAAGAACTTGGAGATTTAATTAAAGTAAAAAATTCTGACGCAGGAATGCATATAATCTTATGGTTGAAAGAAAATCTTGACAGCGACATAATTTCCCAAAAAGCAAGGGAAATTAATTTAATTGCTTATCCTATTTCAGAATATGTTTTAAAGTTTAAGCAAAAACCCGGTTTATTGTTGGGTTATACTGCGTTCGATAAAAAGAAATTAAAAGAGGGAGTCCAAAAATTAAAGATGGTTTTAACCGAATATTCTTCGAATAAGAAAAATGATTAATCCATTAAGGAAAAAGAAGAATGAATTTAAAAGATATAGCAAATTTAAGATTAGCAAATCAAAAAATAATAAATACAAGCTTAAATTCTCCAAAGGAAATTGTTGGCTGGATGGGTGTAATGCAGGCTCAGGATTATAATATGGTTAAATGGGCTTTAGGAATTCGTTCGAAAAATTTAACCGACAAGTCAATTGAATCTGCGATTTCCAAAGGAGAAATTATTCGGACTCATTTATTAAGACCAACATGGCATTTAGTATCCACTGATGATATTTATTGGATGCTGGAATTAACTACGCCTCGAATTAAATCATCAATGAAGTCACGCCGTAAAGAACTTGGTCTTACCGAAGAAGTCGTTAAAAAGTGCGAGAAATTAATAAGGAAAACAATATCAAGTAATGGCCATTCAACAAGAGATGAACTAATTTCGGTATTGGAAAAGTATAAAATTCCTACCAAGGAAAATCGAGCATCGCATATATTTTTAATAGCTGAATTAGACAGACTAATATGCAGCGGGGAAGTAAAAGACGGCAAACAGACTTATGCGTTACTGGAGAAAAGAGTTCCGAATAAAAATACTTTTACCAAAGAAGAGTCATTGAAAAAACTTGCATATAGATATTTTACAAGTCATTGTCCGGCTACGTTACAGGATTTTAACTGGTGGTCGGGATTGTCGGTTGTAGATTCTAAATCAGCTTTAGAAATGATAAAGCATGATTTAGTTTCAGAGAAAATCGGGAAGCAGGAATTTTGGTTCACAAATACAAACGCCTTTGTTCAATCCGGTACAAACTCGATTCATTTATTGCCGGCATTTGATGAATATATTATTTCATATTCAGATAGATCAGCATCATTAAGTTCGGATTATCAGAAAAAAGCAATAGTAAGAAACGGCATGTTTATGCCGGCTATTTTGATAAATGGTCAAGCGGTAGGAATCTGGAAACGTACTATTAAGAAAGATGTAGCAATAATTGCAACCGAATTTTTCGTTCCGGTAAGTAAAAAGGAGAAAAAACTTATCAAAATTGAATTTGAAAAGTATGGTAAGTTCTTAAATAAGAATCTTAATGTTTTAAATAATTAATAAAACCCTTTAACCATTATTAATATCTCCTTTAAATAAAGTTTTTAAGATTATAAAATAAAAATATTACGTACTTAAAAAGTTCTTTCATCTCCAGAAGGCCCGTAAATCGAAGGAACCGGGATATTATTCAGACGCATGTAAACAGTTAATTGTCCCCGATGATGTACCCAATGGTTTATTGTTGAGCTAATTGTTTTATCTATCCTGGAACTGAGAAGTGTTGCCCCATTATTTTTTAGGTAAAACATTTCCGACATTACATCATCTTTTATATTTGTCAAAGCATTTTTTGCTCCCGATATATTTTCATCAAAATATTTTACAAGTTCGGCAGTATTTTTCGGCTGGAACGGTTTGTAAGTAGCAAAATCAATTATTTTATTCTCAATTGTTTGGGTTATCCAGTTCGGCATAGCAGCAACAAGAAGTGCGAGGTAACCCATGTTCATGGATTTTTCATGGGGTTTCCATGTAAATAATTTTTCCGGAATTCTTTCAAGACATTTGCGGGAAGCAGGGATTTCATCCTCAAATTCTTCTAAATATATTTTACCTAATGAAATATTATCCATACCTTTTTCCTTTTTTAAGATAAATTAAGTTGAGATAATTAAATCTATTGTGATGTTTGCCATTTGTAAATTAGAGAATAAATCTTCCGAATATCGTTTGAGATTAAATTTTTTATTTTCTAAGTTAGATTGCTTAAAAGTATTAAGTGAGAATACAAAGTAACCCAAAATCTGTTATGTTTATTTTAAAGTGACTTCATCCCTATAAATCTTTCAATTATAATGTGGAGGTAACATTATGCGCATCAATAAAAAATCTGCATCAAGCGATGGGAGAAGAAAATTTTTAAAAACTAGTGTGCTTGGAGGAATCGCTGCTGCATGGTTTCCTAAAATGACATTTGGAGAAAAAGCATCTGCATTATTAAATAGTAATTTTACTTTCCAGCCTTCTGAGCTTGATGAAATTACAGTTAATAAATTAAGAGAAGGATTTAAATCCGGCAAATTCACAATTCGTTCCGTTGCTGAAGAATATATTTCTAGGATAAAAAAAATTGATAAAAACGGGTCGGGAGTTAATAGTGTACTTGAGATAAATCCTGACGCTCTAAAAATTGCCGATGCTCTTGATAAAGAATTAAAAGCAAAGGGCCCGAGAGGACCTTTACACGGTATTCCGGTTTTGATCAAAGATAATATTGACACAGCAGACGGTATGGAAACAACTGCTGGTTCACTTTCACTGCTCGGCTCGAAACCAATTAAGGATTCTTTCGTTGCAAAGCAGCTTCGGGATGCTGGTGCTCTTATTCTCGGCAAAACAAATTTAAGTGAGTGGGCGAACATGCGTTCTACTCATTCTACAAGCGGCTGGAGCGGACGCGGCGGATTAACAAAAAATCCTTATGCTCTGGATAGAAATTGTTCAGGCTCAAGCTCAGGTTCGGGTGCGGCGGCAGCGGCTAATTTTTGTGCAATTGCTATTGGAACCGAAACTGACGGATCTGTTGTAAGTCCGTCATCAATTAATGGAATAGTTGGAATTAAACCAACAGTTGGATTGGTAAGCCGTGCAGGAATAATTCCTATTTCTCATTCTCAAGACACTGCTGGTCCCATGACCAGAACTGTTGAAGATGCGGCAATTTTACTTGGAGCTATGCAGGGAGTTGATCCTGAAGATGAAGCAACAATGGCTAAGGGACGAAAAGCTCATAAAGATTACACAAAATTTCTTGATAAAAACGGACTTAAGGGTGCAAGGATAGGAGTAGTTCGAAATTATTTTGGATTTCTGCCTCAAGTTGATGAAGTGATAAATAAAGCTCTAGATATTTTAAAAAAGAATGGGGCTGTACTTGTCGACCCTGTGGAAATAGATTCAATTGGGAAAATGGATGTAAATGAAAATACAGTTTTATTATATGAGCTTAAAGCAGACATGAAAAGGTATCTTGAGCATCGCGGTCCGCAGACTAAAATGCGCACTTTGAAAGATTTAATTGAATTTAATAAGAGTCATGCAAAAGAAGAGATGCCTTATTTCGGACAGGAATTATTTTTAGAAGGCGAAGCAAAAGGGCCATTGACAGATAAAACATATATCAATGCATTAACAACCAATCACCGCCTAAGCAGGGATGAAGGGATTGATGCTGCAATGGACAAACATAATTTGGATGCACTTATTTCACCGACTGACAGTCCGGGGTGGATGACTGATTTGATAGACGGCGATCATTTTCTCGGAGGAAGTTCACAACTTGCTGCAGTAGCTGGTTATCCTCACATTACTGTTCCTGCCGGATTTGATTTTGGTATGCCTCTCGGGATTTCATTTTACGGAAGAGCGTGGAGTGAAGATGTGCTCATTAAGATTGCATATGGATATGAACAAGCTTCTAAAGTTCGTAAACCTCCAAAATTTCTTGCAACTGCTGACTTAAAAGTGTAAGCAGCATAAGCTTTAAAGAATTTTCTATGTTATTGAAAGAAGCAGTTGATTTAATTAAAAATGATTCAATACCATTTTCTAAACAGGAACTATGGGCTGACTTAGGCTGCGGATCGGGGATGTTTACAAATGCTCTTGCAAATTTACTGCATGATGGAAGTAAAATTTTTGCAGTTGATAAAAATAAATCTCAGATTAATAAAATCCCGGATTTAATTGCAAATACAAGGATCGACAAAATTAATGGAGATCTTTTGCGAGTAAAACTTCCTGATAATCTTGACGGAATTCTTATGGCAAATTCATTTCATTATGTAAAAGATAAAAGTTCTTTTATTCAAAATGTTGAAAACAATTTAAAGCCGTATGGCAGCTTTTTATTTATTGAATATGATATGGATACTGCAAATCCCTGGGTACCGTATCCAATCAGCTTTAATTCACTTCAAAATATTTTTAGAATTAACGGTTATAATTCTATTAATAAAATTAATGATATGCCGTCAAGATTTAGAAGAGCAAATATTTATTCGGCAGTTATCACGAAATAGCATCATATTGTTAAATGCTAACAAAATTATTATTACTTTGCATATAATTTTATCATAGTAAAATATTAAAATCTGTTCGGAGATTAAAATGAAAAAAAACGTTGGAATAGTAATTTTAATATTACTTTCAATTAGTTGTAAATGTTTTACCCAGGATACAGGGTACTATAAAAAGAAAAGCAACTGGCTGGAAACATTAATTGCATCCAGGGAAGCTTTTATAAAGCAGCAGAATGAAATAAATTCCAGATTTAAGTTAATCTTAGATCCCTGGTATAGTGTCGGACTTTTTCGCTGCGAACCGGGGAAATCATTTGAAACAAAATTTCCCCCGGAAGAAAGAAATGATTTAAGCGCAACATATGATAACGATAGATATAAATGGGAGAAAAGATTCCACTGGGAAGATGGTACGGTTATAAAATTTTCCCCGGTCGAAAACAGTGCAATCTATCTTCAAAGAAATATTAAATGCGACCGTGATACAGTTATAAAAGCATTTTTAGGAAGTGATGACGGCTTAAAAGTCTGGCTTAACGAAAAGCTGATAGTTAGTCATGACGTGGATCGAGCATGCAGCCCTAATGAAGATACAACCGAATTAAATCTCGAAAAAGGAGACAACAAATTATTTGTTAAAGTAAATAATAACGGTGGTGATTTCGGCTTTTATTTTTCACTCCATAGAAATGATCCGAAAGAGTATTTGTGGAGTTTAATTGAAAGAGACTTCCCGACGACCAAAGACATCAAAGAAATTACATGGGTACAGCAAAGCGGTATATGGTTAAAAGATTGGATACCCGGAGATTACACCGATATTGCAAAAAAATATTCCGATGCTGTTAAGGAAATTTCCCCAAATATTGCAGCAGAAATCTTAAGTCAGGCACCCGGCGCTAAAAGTATACCGACAATTGAAAAAATAAACAGTGAATTCGAAAAAGCGATTGAGAGCGAATATGTAATTCTTACACCCAAGCCTTCACCTAAACCTAAAATTAACGGCCCGCAAATATTCGGTGTAAGACCGGGAGATCCTTTTTTATACAGAATTCCTGCAACAGGTTTAAGACCGATGAAATTTTCAGTTGAATATTTACCTGAAGGTCTGCATTTTAATCCTCAAAAAGGAATTATAGCCGGTGTAATCGAAAAGAAAGGAGAATACATAGTAACTTTTAAAGCCGAAAATAAACTTGGTTCGGCTGAAAGAAAATTCAAGATTTTATGCGGAGATAAGATCGCGTTGACACCGCCGATGGGATGGAACAGCTGGAATTGTTTTGCAAGTTCGGTGAGTGAAAAAAAAGTACATTCCGCTGCAGAAGCAATGATAAAAAGCGGGCTAGTAAACCACGGCTGGAGTTATATTAACATAGATGATTTCTGGGAAACAAGACCCGGATCGGATGATTCTACTCTAATCGGTAAACCCAGGGACAAGGAAGGAAATATCTTTCCGAATAAAAGATTTCCGGATATGAAAGCATTAGCTGACTTTATACATTCTAACGGATTGAAAATGGGAATTTATTCTTCGCCTGGACCTTTAACCTGCGGTGGATGTATAGGCAGTCTCGGGCATGAAGAAAATGATGCCAAACAATACGGCAAGTGGGGTGTTGATTATCTAAAGTATGATTGGTGTTCTTATGACGGCGATAGAAATAATATTCATGATTTAATGAAACCATATATTGTTATGAGGAAAGCCTTAAATACGGTAAAGCGAGATATAGTTTTCAGTATGTGTCAGTACGGTATGGGTAATGTGTGGGAATGGGGAGCAAAAGTTGGCGGAAACAGTTGGCGTACTACGGGAGATATAAATGATACATGGGAGAGAATGAGTCAAATTGGATTCAGTCAGGACAGTTTAGCAAAATATGCCGGACCGGGACATTGGAATGACCCGGATATGCTGGTTGTAGGAATGGTTGGATGGGGAGAAAATCTGCATCCCACGAGATTAACTCCGAATGAACAGTATACACATATAAGCCTTTGGTGCCTGCTCTCTGCACCGCTTTTAATCGGCTGCGATATGACAAAGCTTGATAAATTTACTCTCGGACTGCTGACAAACGATGAAGTACTCGCTGTTGATCAGGATACTCTTGGTATACAGGCAAGCAGAGTTTCTAAAAAAGGTGATGCAGAAATATGGGCAAAAAAACTTGAGGACGGATCGGAAGCAGTTGGATTATTTAATCGAGGATCAAAAAAAATAAAAATTACTGTTGGCTTTAACGTTCTTGGTTTAGGGAAAAATTGTTTGGTAAGAGATCTCTGGAGGCAAGAAGATTTAGGATTGTTTAAAAATCAATTTACCGCAGATGTTCTGCCGCACGGAGTTGTGCTGGTCAAAATAAAAAATAATTAATTGTTTAGTATTTAAAAGATAAAATCGAAGATAATGATGCTTTTAATGTCATCTTATCTTCCATTAAGTATATAATTAAATAACATATTGAAATCCAAATTCCGTTTAGGGCATTTTCTAAGAATAATAAAATTGTTTTTTATATAATACTTAGATAGATCAAACATATAAACGAAATTTAAGAAGATAAAACTCTCTTTTTAATTATATTATTATTTTAATTTAAAGCCTCAAGCACGTAAATCAGTCTTATAATTTCAGCATAAAATTTGATCTAATTAATTGAAAGAAACATAACGGAATTTCTCATTCAAATCTAATTACGTCTGCTCTTATATAAACTTTTGCACTTGTATATAAGAATAAGTTTAATGCATCAGTATCGTATCTTACATTAATCAGAGCTAATTTATCTCCTTCAACTTTTCCGTATTTGTCTTCGTAATTTTTCCAAAGATTTTCCAATGCTTCTTTATAAAGCATTCCGGTGCCGCTAACTCTTACTAAGGCTAAGGTTTGTGTTAAAGGTCCTGCCGGAAAAGTAACGCCAATTATGTAACCGGCTTCAGCTTCACCGGAAATATTTGCAGCAACTATTTTATAATTAGCCTGCTGTAATTGAACATTTGTTAAATTTGCAGATGTAAACATACCGGAAGTTGAACATCCGTATAGTAGTGATAGAGAAAAAAGTAATAATCCGACGAATAAAATTTTATTTTTCATAACACTCCCTTTTAATTTGTTTATTGTTTATTCTTAACCTAAGAATATTATCTAAAGTATTTTATTTAAGTAGTTAAATTATTTATCTGTAAAGAGAATTTAACAGAAATGATTTCCCTTTTAAAATTTATATATCAAACTTAGTCCTTTTATTTTTAAATTGTAAGTCAATTATTTAATTATTTGATTGAAAAGTGCTCATATAATTTAGTGAACAATGGCATTCTAATTTTTTAAATTATACACTTGCTAAATAACAATTTTTATTTTAGTTTAAAGATCAATTGGTGCTCTTGTTTAATATTTAAAACTCATTTCTGGTTTGCGGTACTCTTTTATTCTACCATTTTATTATAATTATCTAACCAACATAATACAATATTTTATGTATTTAATTTAAGGTTAATACTTTTATATAATTAAACATTGAGAATACTATGTCTTTCAAATCAGATGATATTTCTATTAAAAATGAAGAAGATTCTGCCATTAGAGCAATATTTGAGGGAACATCTTCATCTACGGGGACAGAATTTTATACATCTCTTGTTAAAAATTTATGCACAATATTAAACACTAAAGGCGGATGGTTTACAAAATATTATGAAGAAAAGAGATTTCTTTTTGCTCTGGCTTTTTGGTATGACGGCAGATGGATAAATCATTTCGGTTACAAAATTGATGGAACGCCCTGTCAAAATGTAATTGAAGAATCGCGTTTTGTGCATATAAAAGAAAATGTTTCTGAGCTGTTTCCGGACGGACCTGATTTAGGTATAGATGTAGTGAGTTATATGGGAGCTCCATTATTGGATACCGGCGGCAGAACCTTAGGACTTTTAGGCGTAATTGATGACAAGCCTATGCTGGAAAAACCTAATAATGAAGTAATATTTAAAATTTTTGCCAATAGGGCAGCTGCAGAATTGCAAAGGGTAGAAGCTGAAAAAGAGATTGAAGAGAAAGAAAAAAAACTCAGAAGGTTGGTTAGTACAGCTTTGGATGCTATAATTGAACTAAATTCTGATTTTATTATAACAATGATGAATCCAGCTGCATTAAAATTAATTAAATGTGAATTAGAAATTGTATTAGGTAAAAGCATATTAGATCTCCTTACTGAAAAAGCTAAAAAGATTTTTGAGAATTCTATAAAAGAATTATCAGGCATGCCCAAAGGCGAAAAATATATTTGGATCACCGACAGCCTGGTTATTAAATGTAAAGATGGTCCAAGTTTCCCTGCCGAAGCCACCATTTCCCAATATGACTTGAATAATGAAACTTTCTATACTGTTATTTTGAGGAATATAAATGATAAACTTGAGGCGGAGAAAAAAATTCGAGCACTTGAATTAGAGTCGGAATATCTTAAAGAAGAATTAAAATTGCTGAATAATTTTGACGAAATTATCGGTCAAAGCAAACCTATAATGAAATTACTTCACGATATTAACCTAGTTGCAAAGACTGATTCTACTGTCCTAATTTCCGGCGAAACAGGTACAGGCAAAGAATTAGTTGCGCGAGCCATCCATACTGCAAGCAGCAGAAAAAATAAACAGCTTATAAAGGTAAATTGTTCGGCAATTCCTTCGACGTTAATAGAAAGCGAATTATTCGGTCATTTGCCGGGTGCGTTTACCGGTGCTACAAAAAGAAGAATAGGAAGATTTGAACTTGCGCACGGCGGAACTATATTTTTAGATGAGATCGGCGATCTACAATTAGATCTGCAGTCGAAATTATTAAGAGTGCTTCAGGAAGGAGAGTTTGAGTCTGTAGGAAGCTCTGAAACAAAGAAAATAAATGTTAGAGTTATTGCAGCTACAAATCGAAATCTTACGGAAGAAATGAAGAATAGAAAATTTAGTGAAGATTTATTTTACAGACTTAATGTCTATCCTATAAATGTTCCGCCGTTAAGAGAGCGGAGAAATGATATTATTAAACTGGCACAAGAATTTATTAAAAGATCTTCAAAAGTAATGGGGGTAGAGCCTCCTGTTTTAACACAAGAAGTTATAGAGAAATTAACATCTTATAATTGGCCGGGCAATGTTAGAGAACTTCAAAATGTGATTGAAAGAGCAGTTATAACTTCGGTCAACGGGAAGTTAGACTTGGATAATTTATTTTCAGACCGTTTAATTGATAATACAAATATAACAATTAACGAAACTAAACCATTAAAAATATTATCACAAAAAGAGCTGCTGAACTTAGAAAAAGAAAATATTATCCAAGCATTAAAGCAGTCTAATTGGAAAATATCCGGTGAAGACGGTGCAGCAAAGCTTTTAGATATACCTCCCACAACTTTAAGCTCAAGAATAAAAGCTCTGGGAATTAAAAAATTACAAACCTCACCTTAAAAATTTATTAAAGGTAATTAATCAATAATACATACAATTTCAATTTGGTTTTACACAAATCATAATTCCATTTAATTTCCCATTAACGAAATCTCACCAACTAACTCACGAAATATCATCATTTACGAAAAATCGTTGAAACAAAACTTCGTTATTCCTTTTGGTTTTTTAATAAATGTAATCAATATGGAATAATTAACTTGGCATAAAGTATGCGCTTATATGATCAAATGTCATTTAACTTATTGAAAAATAATGGTAGAAACGAAAAGAATAAACGGAATTGATATAAACAAATTCTTTGAAATAATTGATGCAGTTAAAGAAAAACCGGAGCTGGCAAACTTTCAGTTTCGTGTAAAGAATACATGGATGAACGGCGGGCACAGCCGTGCTATAATAAAGGATTTTTATGGCGCAGAAAGCGAAGATAGTACACGAACTTCTCCTTTTATTTTTGATAGTGATTTCCCTTTCACTCTTCTTGGCAGTAATCAAGGCCCGGCTCCTATTGAATATGTTTTAAATGCTTTAGCCGGATGTTTAACTGCCTCAATAGTTTATCAAGCTGCTTCTAAAAAAATTATTCTTGATGATGTTGAGTCGGAATTAACTGGCAACTTTGATTTACATTCGTTCCTAGGAATTTATTCGAAAAATTTAGGTAATAAAGAAAATATTATAGTCATAGTAAGAATTAAAGGAGGAAATCTTTCAAAGGAAGAAAAAAGATTTTTAGTGGAGTTAGGGAAAAAATCTTCTATTGTATATAATTTAGTAGCTAAATCATTCCCTGTCACGATATTAATCGAGGATGAGTTTTCAAAAGTTGAAGTTTAATATATAAGATTTTAATCTTTTACGTCCTTAATGTAATGCGGATTACATTATCCATAATCAATAACCAAAACAAAATTGATTTAATTCAATTATCAATAAATAAACTTAGGAGGTTATATGAAAAGAGTTCTCTTTTTCTTATATGGAATAATATGTTATGCTATATTTTTCGTAACATTCCTTTATGCAGTAGGATTTGTCGGAAACATTGTTGTTCCCAAATCAATCGATTCAGGATTCCAGGGTGGAACTAATTTAGTGTGGCTTATTAATATACTTCTTCTTTCTCTGTTTGCAATTCAGCACAGTGTTATGGCTAGACAGGGCTTTAAAAGAGTTTGGACAAAAATAGTTCCCAGACCAATTGAAAGAAGTACTTATGTATTATTTTCAAGTATCGCATTAATATTACTTTTTGCATTCTGGCGACCTATGGACGAAGTAATTTGGGAGACAAAAAATACTCCCCTCGCGCCAATCCTAACCAGTCTGTATTTTCTTGGATGGTTCATAGTATTATTTGGGACATTTCTTATTAATCATTTTAATTTATTCGGACTTCATCAGGTTTATTTAAATCTTAGAAACAAAGAACAGGAATATCCGAAATTTGTTAAGCCGCTTTTTTATAAAGTTGTAAGACATCCGTTAATGCTTGGTTTTATAATTGCTTTTTGGTCAGCTCCGCATATGACCTTGGGGCATTTATTATTTGCTTTTGCTACTACAGGCTACATAATGGTTGCCATTCAATTGGAAGAAAGAGATTTAGTAAAATTCCACGGAAATAATTACATCCGTTATCAACAGGAAGTATCACAAATAATTCCGATGCCGCCTAAGAAAACAACAGAGTTAGGAACCGCCGGCAAAACAGTTTCCGAATAAAAATTCATTTTGAGTAATCCCCAGGTTCTTACTAGATATAATAATATATTGAAGAACAATTGAATTTTGAATAAAGTAATACTTTTAAAAAATTTTAATTAATAAAAATAATTGAAAGGAGAAATAATATGCTTTTTCATATAACATATAAACTTACTTCAGATCAAAGAGATA
>JBJKQE010000075.1:0-3272 GCA_046705645.1 Ignavibacteriaceae bacterium
AATGTACCGTCTGATTCCGATATCTTTAATCCGTAGTTTAAGTTTAAGTACATTTTTTAATGCTGCATGGAAAAACATGTCTGCTAAGTCTGCAGCAATTATGCCGATTCAATATTCTGTTTTAACAAAACCTTTGCTGGAAACCGGATTTAGTATCGGATATTTATCCATACCGGTAAGTTTAGAATTTGCCTGGAGATTAACTCATATTGATAGAAGCAGATTTTCTGTGGGGATAAATACGGCAATCCTATAATATTTTTAATCTTTTAATTTGCCTCTCTCTTTTAACAAAATATTATTCAGCAAGAAATGTTATCACCGGCACTCATCTTATCATTCAAATTTGTCACAAATTATTTTCAAATTTCATACTAACTCAATCTTTTAAAATGATTTATGAACCGTCAAAAAGACTCACTATAAATGTGCCCAAACTCAATGTGCTAAAATACATTTGAGTTACATTTATAGATTCTTATAATAACCGCCGGACTAAATGTATCACGTTATAGGAGACATGTTATGTGCAAGAGATCGTTTTTTATTTTATGTATTTTCTTCGGAATAAATGCAGCGATAAAGGCACAGTCGACAGCCTTTCTTGGTCCTCAAATTGGTTGGTATAAAGCTGCTGATGCCGATAACAGCAAATTCATGATAGGGGGCGCATTTAGAACAAAATTATCACCAGGCTTTGGCTTAGAAGGCTCTATAAACTACAGGCAGGAAGATTATAATCATGGTAACGTAACCGTAACTAGTTGGCCCGTTATGGTAACAGCACTGATTTATCCTATTGATATTGCTTATGGTGCAATCGGAGTAGGCTGGTATAATACTAAACTTGATTATAAGCCTGAATTACTTTATTTCGGTCCGAGCAGTGAAACCGAACAAAAGTTCGGATGGCATTTCGGCGCCGGTGTTCAGCTTCCGCTAAGTGAAAATATTAATAATCCAAGTACAATCCTTACAGCTGATCTTAGGTATGTTTTTCTGAACTATGATTTTCAGAAAATGCCGGGCACATCAGGATTAAAAAGTGATTTTGTAGTATTAAATATTGGACTTCTTTTTCGTTTATAAATAAGAAAAAAGGAATAATATTATGCGTAAATTATTTGTAATCATATTTGCATTATTTTTATCATGTGCACTTAGTAAATCTTACGCCCAATTACATATTAGTGTTAACTTTAACTTGTTTACGCAGCCGGCTTGGGGGCCTACGGGTTATGACTATGTCGATTACTATTATATACCGGCTATTGATGTTTACTACAGCGTACCGCTACAATGCTTTTACTATGAATATAGAGGACACTGGATCCATAGTGAATATCTGCCTGAACGATATCATGATTTCGATTTATACAGATCTTATAAAGTTGTTGTGAATAGACGGGATCCATGGAGGCGGGATAGATATTATAGGGATAAATATTATAGGTATAGAGATAGGCACGACCAGCCAATGATACGGGACAGCAGAGATCCGCGATATTTTGAAAACAAATATCATCCGATGCATAAAAAGTGGCTGGAGGAACATCATCATGATAATGGTAATCACCGTGGTCATGAAAATAACAGAAGACATGGAAGAGGTAATGGGCGTAATGAAGGCAACGGAAGGGGATAGTAATTTGTATATAACAAAATAACATAATAAAAATATAAAATTATTACCGGTTTTGAATTTTTAATATTCGAAACCGGTTTTATTTAAATGATGTTATTTGCTCAATTCATTATTTGATTAAATTAGATTTAATAGGAGAGGGTATTTTTCAATACAACAAATGTAAAAACATGTTTATTAGTTGATTGAGGTTCTATGTTTCATTCTCACTAAAGCGGGAATTTATTTTAACTCATTTTTCCATAACTTCCGTTAATTTAAATTCTATCGGTACTGCAACATAAACTCTAAATTTTCTTTTTTCTGAGATGCATGAGAAAATCTATTCTTTTTAGATACACGTTAAGATTCTTCGTTGCTTATACTAATTGAAACCAGAGGCGGAAGCGATTTTACATTTAATGATATCGACACTTAGGCGCATATGGCGCGTTTCAAAAACTGAATTGATTCAACTCGCGGATTTAATCAACGCAGCGGTATTTTAAAAATAATTAATTAAGATGAGGTTATCTTAAAACTGTCATTCCGGGCTTGACCCGGAATCTAAACATTCGAATTTCTCTTAAAAAGAAATGCTGAATCAATACCAATTTTCATTGGTACAGAATTCAGCATGGCAAATTCCATCTTTTTAGACAGCCTCATCTTTTTCATTCTAGATTACTATTTTACTTGAAACCATGATACAAAGAAGCAAATAAAGCTCCGAAAACCACTATCCATAATACAACACCAATTACCACCCACAACAAGCTGGCTTTTGCCCAGTTTGCTTTGCTTGGGTTTGTTCCCGAACCGAATGCCCAAACTAAAAGCATAATAATATTTACCAGAGGTATAGCGCACAGCAGTATAGAGAGCATCCAGTCGCCGAAACTTACAGGTTCATATTTATTTGTAACGGGAACATTCAAGTCGTCCATTTTTATCTCCTTTGGTTTGTGGTTTAATTAAGTTTATTATATTAAGATAAAGAGAGGGTTTATTATTATTCGTTAAAATGTAAAAGAATAACATTTAATTAATATGGTTTTAAATAAAATGATTAAGTATTGAAGTATCCACAAATATTCACTCGCTGTATGGATAACTTAAAATATAATTTGTTATTAGTCAACAAAAAATTTTAAGCAATGAAAAATCTTATGGCTATTGCCTTTAATACAGATGAAAATATAACAGCTTATTAATTGCTTATTTACGGCGTTATATTGTATTAAGAGATAAAATAATTATGATTAAAATATTCAGAAGTGAATTTAAAAGATAAAAAAATAATTTTTTATGAATGAGATTAAAAAAGCAGGGGAGCGGTTAATCTTAAAATCCGCTCCCCGCAATTTTACTAATTAACTGAAGTTACGCAATTGTCATGCTGAACTTTGCCAAAGGCATTCCTTTGGAAGATTCAGCATCTAAAAATGTTGAGAAAATGAAGATTCCGAATCAAGTTCGGAATGACAAAAGATACCTTTTATTAATTATGCGTAACTTCAGTAATTAATTAAAAGTCCTCTGTCTATATAATAAGTAAACCCGGCATTAACTGAATGTACATTTACTGCACTTGGAAGATATGTATTATAATTTTTATCTATAGTGTATTGCCAATTGTAATTAACAT
>JBJKQE010000076.1:0-3979 GCA_046705645.1 Ignavibacteriaceae bacterium
GTAAATTAGCAGGTAAAGAGCTAAGATTAATTCCTAACGAATCAATTTGATAAGGACTCGAAAGCTGGATTCCTTGAAAGGCTTGCAGCATTTCTCCGTCAGTCGTCTGCACCATTCCTTTTATATCTTTATAGAAGACATTAATACTAAACATCCCGATATCACTTCCATAGAATTGCGTTTGAAATTCATAATTCCATACATCTGCATTTTTTAAATCTGGATTTCCCAGGTTCAGATAAGTATCATTACTTAGGACTGAGAAAGAACCGAAAAACTTAGGTATCCTGGTACTGACATCAGGTCTGATTATAGTTTTGTAGGCAGCCAGACGAAAGTTTAAGAAATTTGCCGGCTTCAAAATCATCTGAAAGGTAGGAAGTGCCGTAATTTTGTTGTACCGATATGCATCTGTTTTATTTGGTATGCCGTTGTATAAGTCGGTTATGAAGAAATTGTCTGTCATGAAAATAGGAAAGGAATACCCTGAGTATTTATTTTGCTCGCTTTCCATTCTTATCCCGGTTATAAATTTCGCCGTCTGTCCGAAATTTAAACTATGCATTATATAGCCGGCAAAAACGCTTTCGGTAAAATTATATGAATTTATATCCGGTCCGTTATTTGCATAATAAGGGCTGTAATTTAACTGACGCCATAAATGCAGGGCATCTTTGCTTATCAAAGGTATTCCATATTTATCAAATATGATGCATTCGTCAGAGGGATTATCCTGAAAGTAAGAGTACGGAATTTTAAGCTTGCTTAAGCCTACCAAACCGTCAAACCTTGTACCTGAAAAATCTTTGAGATGCAGGGAACCGTCTGCTAATTTCCTATACTGGTATTGTCCCGCAAGGCTGCCGGTTTCCGCATACAAGTACTCATCATAAAATCTTGAGTTTGTTCTGTACTTACCTCCGAATTTCAGGCTGCCCGAAATTTCATCGCTAATATTATATTTACTTGTAAAATTGATAGACACGGATTTTTCTTTACAATAGTTCTTTGTAGGGTTATCTACGGTATGATCTAAAAAGTCTGTGGTATTACCTAAAAATGTACTAAAATCCTTTCCAAAAAAAGTAAGACCGTAATTAAAGGGATGATTAGTTCTTGATTCGGAATAATCTGCATTCCAATTAATATTAAGCCCTAATAAATAATTGCTGCCTTCGATTGATGAAAGAATTACTTTTTGTTTTGTTTCGATATCATCGAATGTATAGCTCGGATTTGAAGAACGAGTAGAGTCAGCCCGGCTCTCAAAATCATCCGTATTTACCTGGTTAAAAAAATTATTAAACTTCACCAAACCGCCGTCCGGTGTATTAAAATCTAATAAAATGTTCGTCCCTTTTCTTTCTCTTTCAGCGTTTGTATATACGAAATCGCTGGACATGCCGAAAAATGAAATACCTTTGTTGTAGTATTCATTGCTTAAAATATTTTTTGATAAATTAGCGTCTACCTGTACGCCGAGCAGACCGTCAAAAAATCTTTCACCGTAATTCCCGGTGAAATCATATTGACCTGCTGATTTGTCGAGCATGTTGTAGTTACCCGATAGTTCTGCACTTACTGCCCTTTTATACGGCGCTTTACCAGTTACAATATTTATTGCTCCCGCCGTTGCATCTGCATCTTCATCCGATGTAATGGTTTTTTGTAATTCGATATTCTGGAAATATCTCTGAGGGAAAATATTTAAATCTGCACTTTTATCGTTCGAGGAAGAGGGAGGAATTCTAATTCCGTCTATAGTAATATTAGAATATTTCGAATCCAATCCGCGTATTAAAATCTTTGGGGCAGGGTTGTACACAAGAGAAAAATCATTACTTGGGAAACTAATTCCAACAAAGTTTTCGCCTGCCCAATATACGCCGTTTAATATAAGTGGGGTGTAAGGTTTATCAATTATTGAAACACCCGGCAAGCGGCTTAATGCAGTAGAAATGTTTTCATCCGGCATATCTTGCAGCTTCTTACCGGATATTACATCTTTTATAATATTTGAATTAATTTGAAGATTGATGTCTTCGGCTTGACTTTTTGCCTGGCTGGTTAGACCTGTTCCGTTTTTAATATTAGGCTGCAGCTTAATATTCAATATTTGTGTTTCTTTGGATTTGACTGTAACTAAGATTTTCTTTTCTTCGTATCCGAGATAGGAGATTTGCATAACGTAATCCCCTGCCGGAATTTGGGTTATAATAAATTCTCCATTTATATCCGAAACAGCGTTGAAAGTTGTACCGGTTATAATAATCCTTGCACCTTTTAATTGATATGCCGAGAGCGAATCCGTTACAGTGCCTTTTAGGATCCCTTGTCCGTATGTATATATAGAACTTAAGAACAATAATAGAATTATTTTCTTAATGAAATGTGTCTTCATAAAATTTTCCGTAAAAATATATTTTGTCGTAGATTGTTTATCCATTAATAATTCATAAATCAATCCCAAATCCCAGGTCAATGTTCATTCCGTACCTGTAAGCTTGATATGTTGTTCCTGGGTAAAAACCGTTATATGAATATTCTTCTTTAGAATTTGTAATATTATTTAGATTAAGATAAATAGAGATTTTTCTTAATATTTTTTGTCTAGCCGCAATATCTAGTCTTGAAAATTTGTTCTCCTTTATATGATCAAAGAAATTGTCTAAAACCGGATATCCATCCTGATAAAAGTAAGAAATTCTAAACGAGAACCCCTTTATATCGTATCCGAGTACTATATTTGCAAAAAATTCGGGAGTATTTTCGATCTTTTGTTTTTGGAGAAACAATATACTTTGATTTGTTGTAGTAGCTGTCTGCTTTACGTCGTATGCCCATGTTTCCGAACGGAGAAAAGTTAAATTATAATTGAAGATAATATTTTTAAGAAGTCCGGGAAGGTATCTAAAATTTGCCTGGTGCTCTACTTCGAAGCCCCAGATACGGGTTGGCTTTGGTAAATTGTAATAAGTATATAAATTATAATAACTATTTTTATTGAAAGGATAATTAATATTTAAAGAATTCAAATTGATGCCCAAAGAATCAATGATGCCTGCGCCCGATAATTCGATCCCGTTCGTTGTTTGCACCATTCCTGTAATACTTTTATAGAAAGAATTTATACTAAACTGCCCAATATCATTACCATAGAACTGTATTTGAAATTCATAATTCCATACGTCGGCGTTTTTCAGATTAGGATTTCCCATATTCAAGTAATTTCCTGCATCGGCGCCATTCACAAAGATTCCATTAGTGTGTGCACTGAAAACTTTAGGCACCCTCGCATCTATATCCGGTCTAATCAATGTTTTATATGCTGCAAGCCGTAGATTTAGGAAATTTGCAGGCTTTAAGACCATCTGGAAATTTGGCAGTATAGTAGTTTTATTATAATTGTATACATTTGTCTGTTGTGGTGTACCGTTATATAAACTGTCCTGAGCAGTTAAAACCTTAGGAAAATAATAACCGCTGTAATCATTTTGCTCGCTTTCTATTCTTATTCCGGTTATAAATTTTGCCGACTGTCCGAAATTTAAACTATGCATTATATAGCCGGCAAAAACATTTTCTGAAAAATTATAAGAATTTATATCCAGCTCTTTATAATAGCTCCCATAGTTTAACTGACGCCATAACCGCAAGGCATCCATGCTTATCAAAGGTATTTTATAATTATCGAACACGGTACGCTCGCCAGGCGGATCATCCTGAAAGTATGAAAGAAAAATTTTCCCTAGTGGTTGACCCAGCAAACCATTAAACCCTGTGTCCGAAAAATCTTTCTTTACTTTAGAACCATCAGCTAGTTGCACATATTGATTATTACCTGTAAGGTCTCCGATTTCACCATGTAAGTATTCATCGTAAGATCTATAATTTGCCCTATACTTCACACCAAATTTTAGCATACCTGTAATTTCATTGCTTATATTGTAAGCCTTAATAAAATTAATAGATATGGCCT